>JBCDGX010000171.1:0-9825 GCA_038750805.1 Myxococcota bacterium | reverse complement strand
CCGCGGCCTCGACGTCGGGCCGCGACTCCTCCTTGCGGAGCTCGATGTGCAGGGTGACGCGAAGGAAGCGCCCCGTGCTCGACCCGGCGACGTTCACGACGAGGGGTTCGAGCTCGACGAGCGGACCGATCTCGTAGGCGTCCGGCTCGCGCTCTTCCTCGCTCTCGCCCTCGCCCTCCTCGCCCTCTTCACCTTCCTGCGCCTGGGCGGGCGCGGCGGTGTTCTGGAAGAGCACCAGGTACGCCGCGAGGCCCGCGAGGCCCAGGACGTTCACGAGCACGAGGATGAGGAGGATCTTGTTCGAGCCGCCTCCTGCGGGCTTGACGTCGTCTTCGTCTTCGTCGGCCATGCTGCGTTCCTCTGCGCCCCGGGAGGGGGCTCCGGGACGGGGTTTTGCAGCGGTCGTGCCAAGACGAGGACCGGCCTCCTTCGCGGGAATTCGCCCACGGAGGAGGCCGGTGTCGGGGCCCTGACGGCCCGTGGTGCCAAGGAGCCGGCGGGCTCAGCGCGCGAGCGGCGTGTTCGTGGCGACGGACTCGATGGTGATCTGCGTGGCGCCGACGAGCTGCCAGATCGCCACGAAGAGCGCCGAGCGGATGATCGTCCCGAGGACCCCGCCGATGAGAACGCCCGTGGAGCCCGCGGCGTTGGCCATCCCGCCGCAGACCAGGGAAAGGAGCCCAAGCACGGTGACGATGCCGATGGTCCCGAAGATCGCGGCGGCGTGCTGCTGCGCGAGCTCCCAGCTCTTCGAGAGCGCCTGGCCGAGGTCCATGCCGGCCGCCGCGACGAGGAAGGGCATCATGAAGGTCGCCCAGAGCGTCGCGAAGACCGGGAGGATGCAGCAGCAGAAGCCGATGAAGTTGATCACGAAGAAGATCGCGATGGCCGCGAGGCTCGCGCCGAGGCGGTCGGCGCCGAGCTTGAGCACGTCGGCGGGGCTTCGCTGGACCGCGCCCTGGAAGAGCGCCTCGCGCTGCGTGCGCACGATGCCGAGGCGCGCGGCGCTCACGAGGAGACCCCCGAGGAAGAGCGGGAGCGCGGTGCACGCGGAGCCTCCACCGGCCAGGGCGCCCGCGAAGTCGCCCTGCTCGAGGCTCTTTGCGCTCAGGTAGCCCGGAATCACCGAGATGATCCCGAAGAGCACGTCCAGCGCCGCGTAGGCGCCGAGGGCTCCCCAGATCCCGGACGCGCCGCTTCGGCTCATCAGAAGCTGGGTGTTTTCCATCACTGCGCTGAACGAGGCGCTCGGCGGCGGGCCGCCGGGGGGCGCGCCGTAGCCGCCGGGGCCACCGGGAGGACCTCCCGGGCCGCCGCCTGGAGGCCCGTAGCCGCCTTGTCCCTGCGCGGGCGGGAAGCCGCCCTGACCCTGCGCGGGCGGGAAGCCGCCCTGTCCCTGCGCTTGCGGGGCGCCGCCCTGCCCTTGCGCGGGCGGGAAGCCGCCCTGCCCTTGCGCGGGCGGGAAGCCGCCCTGTCCCTGCGCGGGCGGGAAGCCGCCCTGTCCCTGCCCGGGCGGGAAGCCGCCCTGTCCCTGCGCGGGCGGGAAGCCGCCTTGGCCTCCGCTCGGGCCGAAGCCCGGGACCTTCATCGGCCCGCCGAGCGGGTCGCTCGCGCCTGGACCCTGGTCTTCCGCGCCCGAGGGCGCTCCTGCGAGTCCGAACCCGCCCTCGCCGCCGTCGGGCGGTCCTCCGAAGCCTCCACCTTGCGTCATCTGCACTCCTCGAGCGGGGACGGTACCAGCGCCTCGCCTTTCGGGAACAGGTGCGCGAGGCCATGCTCTCGCGATGCTCCCCGCGCCGCCCTCCCGCCGCCTCGAAGAGGTCGAGGTCAGCGCCCAGAACCGTCGCTTCCTCGTGCGCCTGGACGACGGCTCGGCCGTGGAGACGGTCCTCTACCGCGGCGACACGCTCTGCCTCTCGACGCAGGTCGGCTGCGCCGTGGGCTGCCCGTTCTGCGCGTCGGGCGCCCAGGGCCTCGGGCGCGCCCTCACCCTCGAGGAGCTCGTGCTCCAGCTCGAGGAGGTGCGCCGCGCGGGCCACGCGCCCACGAAGCTCACGCTGAGCGGCATTGGCGAGCCGCTGCACGTCCCGGCGACCGAGCCCTTCCTCGATTGGGCGCGGCGCGGGGGGCTCCGGGTCAGCCTGACGACGTCCGGCGGGCCCCTTCATCGGCTCCGGGCCTGGCTCCACCGCCCCCACAACGGCTTGACCCTCTCGGTGCACGCGGGGACCGAAGCGCTCCGCGCGCGCCTCGTCCCCAAGGGGCCGGCGCTCGGGCCGCTCTTCGCGGTGCTGGCCGAGGAGCTCCCGAGGCTCACCGCCACGCGGCGAAAGAAGACGGCGCTCGCCTACCTCGTCCTCCGGGATGCGAGTGACGCCCCCATGGAGCTCGACGCCTTCGCGGCGCGCGCGCGCCCGCTCGGCCTCGCGGTGCACCTCTACGCGCACAACCCCGTGGCGACCTCTCCCTTCGAGGGCGTCTCCCGGGAGGTCTACGAGGCGGCCTATGCGCGCCTTCGCGCCGCCGGCCTCGTCGTGCGCATGAGCTCGACGGCGCGCCGGGAGGCCAACGGAGGCTGCGGCACGCTCGTGCCGCTCCGGCGGAGCGTCTGAGCCTCCTCACGCCGCCGCGAACACTGCGAAGTTCATGAACCACCTCTCCTTCGCCCTCTCGGTGCTCGCCTTCGGCAGCGTCACCGTCCCCGCCTCCGCCCAGCGCTCGAACCGCCAGGCGACCGAGCACGTCTTCGTGGACGGAGACCTCGTCGAAGGCGATTTTGCGCGCCCGCACGGAGAGGTCTTCGTCCGCTCGAACCGTGGCGATCGGCGCACGCTGGTCCGCGTCCGTTCGAGCCTCGTGCCCGAGCTCGTGAAGTCCGCCGAGAACTGAGCGCCCTCAGTTCCACACCTGCGAGCGGAAGCGGTAGCGCGTGTTCCAGGTCGCCTGGACGGGCTCCCCGGTGCGGACGTCGCGCGCCGGCGACCAGCCGTTTCGGTTCACCTCGAGGCATCGGCGCAGAAAGCCGCGGAGCTCGGTGGTTCCGCCGCGCAGCGTGTAGTCGACGAGCCGGCCCTCCGCCGAGACCGTGACGCGAATGCGGGCCTCGCCCCGGAGCGAGGTGATCTCCGTCTGCCGCGTGAAGGGACAGCCGAAGCGAGGCCTGCCCGGGGTGAACGCGCGGGACATGGCGGACGCGGCCGGAGCCCGAGCGCTCGGCGGCGGGGGCGGCGGCACCGGTCGTGCTCGGACCGGCGCATGGATCCTGAGCTGGGCGCGGAGCTCGAGGTCACGGGCCGGGAGCTCGAGCTCGCGAAGGCAACGGGCGACGCAGGCGAGCACGGGAGCCGGCGCGCCCGTGCCTCGCACGTTGCGCGGACGCCCCTCCTCGTCGACACGCATCTCGACGTCGAGCGCGTAGTCCCGCGGTGGGTCGTCGCAGCGCTGAACGCAGGCGTCCGCGCCCCGGATCAACGCGGCCCTCGCGTCCCGCTCGGCGTTGGGGGAGGCGGCCGGTCCCAACGCGGGCACCGGGCGGCTGAGCGTCGCTTCCCGGGCGTCGGCGCGGAAGCGGAACGGCACGAGCCAGGCGTGCGCGATGGGTCGGCCGCCACGCGTCGCCGGGTCCCAGGCGTCCCGATGCGCGCGCAGGCATTGGCGCACCACGCGCTCGAGCGCCCGGCTTCCCCCCGCGCGAATGGAGGACGCTTCGAGCACCCCCTCCGCGCTGACCCGGACCTCCGCGATCACCGTCCCCGCGGCGTCCATGTCTGCGGGCTTCGCGCAGGTGAAGCGTGCGGCGCCGAGCGTCACCATGGGAGACGCGTTCGGGGCTTGCGCCTCGACGGTGCCGAGCGCGACGAGGGTCGAGAGCGCGAGCCCCCGGAGCAGCTTGGCGCGGACGACACCCCTCATGCGCCGGACGCTACCCCGAGGGACGAACCCGGGTCGACCGCTCGTTCCAGCAACCTGCTACCAACATGAAACCGAAGGCCGGTGTACGCTCGGCGCGTGGGCGACGACCCGGCCACTCCCCCGACCCTCGTCGAGAGCGAGGACGAGGCCCGGAGCGGTACCGTCTCGCGCGAGGCGGATACGCGCGATCCTCCGTCCGACGTACGCGTGGCCACGCGTCGGCGTGGCCGCCTTCCCGGGCGCTACGTCGACATCGAGCACGTCGGGCAGGGGGGCTCGGGCGAGGTCCGCCGCGTCATGGACCTCAGCGTCGATCGCGTGGTCGTCATGAAGCTCCTCCGCTGGGAGCACATCGACCCGCCCGGCAATCCCTCGCGACGCCGCTTCGAGAACGAGGCGCGCATCACGGCCTCCCTCGAGCACCCGGGCGTGGTCCCCGTGCACGACCAGGGCAAGCTCCTCGACCACCGCCCCTGGTTCACGATGAAGGAGGTCCGAGGCGAGCGCTTCGACCAGGCGATCCGAGCCCTTCATCGCGCGCCCCTCGAGGCCCGCGACGCCCGCCGGCGCTCTCTCCTGGAGGCGCTCCTCCGCGTCGCCGAGACCGTCGGCTACGCGCACAGTCGCGGCGTCGTGCACCGCGACTTGAAGCCCGCGAACCTCATGCGCGGGGCCTTCGGTCAGGTCTACGTGATGGACTGGGGCGTCGCGAACGACGGCGTGGACCCCGTGCAGGTGGCCGAGGAGCTCGCCCGGGACGTGCCCTGGCGACCGCTTCGCGCGGAGGACGTCCCCGTGCTCGAGAAGGACGGCGACCGCGCGCTGACGCGCCAGGGGGCCATCCTCGGCACCGTCCCCTACATGTCGCCCGAGCAGGCCCGCGGATGGAACCGCGCCATCGGCGCTCCCTCGGACGTCTGGGCCCTCGCCCTGGTGCTCTACGAGATCCTGGTCGGCGAGCGGGCGTACCCGGCCCCCGAGCATGAGCGGGTGTGGAAGGAGCTGATCGAAGGGCGCGGACCGCGGCTCCCCGCGGGCCTGGCCGTGCCCGCGGAGCTCCGCGCCCTCGTCGAGGCCAGCACGCGCACCGCCGGGGCTGAGCGCCTCGCGGACGCCACCATGTTCGCCGAGCGGCTCCGGGACTGGCTGGCCGGCGAGGCGCGCCGCGAAAGGGCGCGGGGAGTGCTCCGCGAGGTGGACACGCGCATGCGGAAGCTCGACGTGCTGCGGGGCAAGGAGGCCGAGGAACGCGCGAAGGCCGAGGAGGCGCTCGGCCCGCTCCACGCCAATGACCCGGACGAAGGGCGCCGTTTCGCCGGCTGGCGAGCGGAGGATCGTGCCGACGCGCTGCGGGACGCCGTCGACGACGAAGAGGCCACCATCCTCCAGCTCCTGCGTACCGCGCTGCAGCACGACCCCGACAGCACGGAGGCTCACGCGCGCATCGCCTCGCTTGCGCACGCGGAGGTGCTCGCGGCCGAGGCCCGCGGCGAGCCCCGGGAGGCCAAGCGCTGGGAGCGCATGCTGGCCGAGCACGACGACGGTCGCTTCGCGTCCTTCCTCGCGGGCATGGGCGAGGTCGTCCTCGACAGCACGCCGAGCGGCGCCGAGGTCACGCTCCATCGCTACGTCGAGGAGGACCGGCAGCTCGTGCCGCGACCCATCGAGGACCCGGTCACGCGGACTCCCCTCCGTCGGTCCCTCGCCGCGGGCAGCTACCTCGCGGTGCTCCGCGCGCCCGGCCATGCGGAGGTGCGCTACCCCTTCGTCATCGCGCGCGCGACGACCTGGGACGCCCGTCCCCCGGAGGCCGACGCGCCCCTGCCGGTCCTGCTCCCGGAGGCCTCGGCGCTCGGGCCGGGCGACTGCTACGTGCCCGCGGGCTGGTGCACGATCGGCGAGCCCGGCGCGCGGGGCGAGGCCTACGCCCGGACGCGCGTCTGGCTCGAGGGCTTCGTGATCAAACGCTACCCCGTGACCGTTCGCGAGTACGCCGAGTACCTCCAGGCGCTCGCCGACGCCGGGGACGCGGTCGCCGTCGAGGCGGCCGCGCCCCGGAACTACGACGGCAACTTCATCGACGTGCGTCTGACGCCCGATGGGCAGGTGGTCGTCCGCGGCCGGGACGCAGGGATCAACGAAGTCGTCGCGGGTGAGACGCCGGCCCGTTCGCTCAGTTGGTCCCAGGTATCGGCGTACGCCGCATGGCGCGCCGCTCGTGAGCGTCTGCCATGGAGGCTGCCCCACGATGGGGAGTGGGAGAAGGCCGCCCGGGGGGTCGACGCGCGCATCTTCCCCTGGGGCCGCACGCCGGTCGCGAGCTGGGCCGTGACCATCGACCACGACCCACCTGGCATCAAGAGCATGGAGGCGGCGCCTCGGGACGAGAGCCCCTACGGGCTTCGTCACGTCGCCGGGAACGTGGCCGAGATCTGCCAGAACCGATGGCTCCTCCGGCCGACGCTCGACGCTCGGGGGCGGGTCACGCGCCACGACCCCAGCGAAGAGCGTGTCCTCTTCACGACACGAGGCGGCGCGTTCGCGATGGCGCTCTTGAACCCGCCGCTGTCCCGACGCTTCGCCATCCCCGAAGGAGACAGACGGCGAAGCGTCGGGTTCCGGCTGGCGCGCTCGCTCTAGACCGACTCAGGGGGCGACGTACTGCTTGGCGTCTTGCCAGGTGTCGGGATGCGGGGCGGTTCCCGGATTGACGGCGGTGAACTGGACACCCGTCGGGCCGGTGAACACCACGTCGGCCGGGGGGACCTTCTCGTCGATGGTCCAGTGCACGCGCATGTCGCCGGCCGCGTTCAGCCAAACCGTGATGGCGAGCTCGTTGATCTGACCGTTGAAGAAGGGGCCGGCGGTCGACACGAACTGGCGGATCGGCAGCGTGCCGGGGGTCCAAGCCCCGACGGGCACCTTCTCGGGCGACTGATAGTGGGGGTTGCCGAAGGCCGCGTGCAGCTGATTCGCCACGGCCGGCACGTTGCCCCCGCCGATCGCGTGGATCTCCAGCGTGGAGGCCTGCAGCGCGGCGGTGACGATGTTCGGCGCGGGGGCGCCCGACAAGAACCAATGGTCGATGAACGGGGCGAGCGGCGGGCTGATGATGTGTGCGTCGTGGACGACGCAATAGAACAGGTCGACCCCGTCGAAGCGGAACGAGTAGACCTCGGGGGCGGCCTCTTGGTGGGCGCGAATGCGGTTGGGTAGTTGCATGTGGTCAGAGTCGGGAATCCGCCCACATGATCCATTACCTCGGGTTTCAGACCGTTTCGGTCCCCTTCGCGGCCCGTCCGCGACCAACCGCGCCTAGGCGTCGCCTTCGTCGCCGAGCCGGGCGACCAGCGCCGTCAGCACGAAGCCGAGCACCACGAGGCCCACGGCCATCGCGACCTGCGTCGCGCTTGGCGTGAAGAGCTCCGTCGGGTACTTGTGCGCCGGGATCTCCGCGAGGCTCTCGGCCGTGACGACCTGGCCCTTGAAGGTCGAGCCGACCGCCGGCGCCACGCCCACGCGGAAGGGGTAGAGACCCACGGGCGCGCCCACCAGGAAGCCGAGGAGCACGCCGAGCGTCGCCTTCTCGTGCGACGCGAGGAGGCGCTTGAGCACGTTCGAGACGGCGACCACGCCGACGACCACCCCCAGCCCCACGGGGAGGATCACGCCGAGGAAGGGCCCCATGAGCGCGTCCATGTCGCCGGCCTTCGCCGCGTCCTTCGTCGCCGCGATGCCCGTCAGGATCGCCTCGTAGACCCCGAGCACGAGCAGCAGGTAGCCGCCGCTGATCCCGGGGAGGATCATCGCGCTCGCGCCGAGGAGCCCGGCCAGGAACATGAGCCCGAAGCCGGCCTCCCCGCCGCTCCCGTCGGCGCTCCCGTACTGGAAGACCGCGACGCCGACCATGACGAGGAAGCCCGCGAGGGCGCCGCGCCAGGTCGCCGGCGTCGCCGGCTTCGCCATCTTCCAGACGACGGGCACGCCGCCGAAGGTCAGGCCCACGAAGAGGGAGAACATCGCCCAGCGGTGGCTCACGACGAGGTCCCGCACGGGCCCCGCGAGACCCACGATGGCCACGCCCACGGCGGCGAGGATCACCCCGAGCACGAAGAGCGAGCGCTTCTTGAACTGAAGCCGCGTGAGCTCCGCGATGGCGTCGATGAAGCGCGGGTAGATGCCGCTCGCGACGAGCATGGTCCCGCCGCTGATCCCCGGGACGAGGTTCGCGAGGCCCATGAGCGCGCCTCCGACGGCCGCCCGCGCCGCGAGCAGCGGGTAGGGCGTCGTGTCCTCGGGCGTCTCGGTGGCTGCGGTCTGGGTCGCGTCGTCCGCCATGGCGCCGGACCTAGCGGATCCCCAAGGCGGGGACAACGCGGCGTCCGGGGCGGCGCCGTCGCCTTTTGCAGCAGCCTGCTAGGGTCCCGCCCTCCGTGAGCCGTCCGCTGATCGCCGCCGCGCCGCTGCTCCTCCTCCTGCTCCTGCCGGGGGTGGCGCTTGTGCTCGGCGCAGGGCCGGCGGACCTCGCCGCCGGCGTGCGCCATCCCGCCTTCGCGCCGGCGCTCGGCCTCAGCCTGCGCACCTCGCTGACGAGCCTCGCCTTCGTCGTCGCCTTCGGGACGCCGCTCGGCTGGTGGCTGGGCCGGACGCGCCATCCCGCAAGGCGGGCCCTCGAGTTGCTCGTCGACCTCCCCGTGGTGCTGCCCCCGGCCGTCGTCGGCCTCGCGCTCCTCCAGGCCTTCGGGCGCCGCGGGCTCTTCGGGGAGGCCCTCGCCGGCGTGGGCCTCGAGCTGCCATTCACGACGGCGGCCGTGGTGCTCGCGCAGGCGCTCGTGGCCTCGCCCTTCTACGTGCAGGCGGCGGCGTCGGCCTTCCGCGAGGTCGACGAGGACCTCGTGCTCGTCGCCCGCACGCTCGGCGCGTCGCCCCGCCAGGCCATGCTCCGGGTCGTGCTGCCGCTGGCCCTGCCGGGGCTCGTCGGCGGTGCGGCCCTCGCATGGGCGCGCGCTCTCGGTGAGTTCGGCGCGACGCTCCTCTTCGCCGGCAACCGCGTCGGGGTCACGCAGACCATGCCCCTCGCCATCTACGAGACGCTCACCTCGGACGTCCGGAGCGCCGTGGCGCTGGCCCTCGCGCTCGCCGGCGCGTCGCTCGGGCTCCTCCTCGTGCTTCGGCTCGTGCCGAGCCGCGCGGCCCAGGGGGCGCGGCCGTGAGCGCCTGGGAGCTCGAGCTTCGCCTTCGCCTCGGCACGCTCACCCTCGAGGTCGCCCTCGAGGGCGACGAAGGGGTCCTCGCGCTCGTCGGGCCGAACGGCGCCGGCAAGTCGACGCTCCTTCGGACGCTCGCCGGCGCCCATCGGCCCGAGGCGGGGCGCATCGCGTTGCGCGACGCGGAAGGCGAGAGCGTGCTCTTCGACGCGGCGAAGGGCCTGGACCTCCCGCCGGAGGCACGCCGCGTCGGCTACGTGCCCCAGGGCTACGGGCTCTTTCCGCACCTCAGCGCCCTCGACAACGTCGCGTTCGGCGCGGACCGGGAGACGGCGCGCGCGATGCTCGCGTCCCTTGGGGCCGAAGCTCTCGCGGGACGCCGTCCCGGGGCCCTCTCCGGCGGGGAGCGGCAGCGCGTGGCCCTCGCGCGGGCGCTGGTCGCGGGCCCGCGCCTCCTGCTCCTCGACGAGCCCCTGGCGGCCCTCGACCTGCCCGCGCGCCGGCGCCTCCGCCGCGTGCTCGCGGGCTACCTGCGCGAGCGCTCGCTCCCGGCCCTCGTCGTCACCCACGACCTCCGGGATCTCCGCGCCCTCGGGGCGCGCGTCGCCGTGCTCGAGGGCGGCCGCATCGTGCAGACCGGGACTCCCGACGCGCTCGCCCAGGACCCGGCCTCGGAGTTCGTCGCCGAGCTCTTCGGCGAGGGTGG
>JBCDGX010000170.1:0-9860 GCA_038750805.1 Myxococcota bacterium | reverse complement strand
GCCGGCGCAGGCGGTCCCGTGCTCGTTGCCGGCTTCGCCCGGAACGAACGTCGGATCGTCGTCGCCGCCCACGACGTCGATGCCGCCGACGAAGCGCCCCGCGAGGTCCGGGTGGTCCATCTCGCAGCCGTTGTCGACGATGACGATGCCCACGTCCTCGCTCCCTTGCTCGACCCGCCAGGCGTCCTCGAGGGCGAGGCGGTCGAGGTACCACTGGCCGCCGTAGCGGGGATCGTTCGGCGGCACCGCGAACTGGGACCGCCGGCGCTCGAAGAGGAGGTCTGGCGAGGCGTCGAGGACGGCGGGATGGGCCCCGAGGCGTGCGGCGAGGGCCTCCCCGTCGAGGCCGTGGGCGCGTACTCGGACGAGCCCCCACGTCGCGCTCAGGACGCGCGCCTCGTCGACCGGAAGGTCGGCGGCCGATGCGCCCGCGTGAAGCCGCACGATGGCGTGCGCGTCGACCCAGCCTCCCCCGGCGTGGGGTCGGATCGAAGGCGGCGCGGACGCGAGCGCCGGGGGCCCCTCGCCGCTGCTCGACGCGACCTGTGCACGCGCTTTGGGCGCGCCGCCGAAGAACGGGAGAAAGAGCACGAGGCCGACCATCGCGGGGCCACAAAGCCCATAAGCGACTTTGACTTTCACTTTCAACTCACGCTAGAGGGTGGACCATGCCTTGGCAAGCGAGGAAAGCGATGAAGCGGAGCGGTAACGCGGTGCGCACGGCGCTGATGATCGTGGTGGCGCTGTCCGGATGTGGGGACGACGACGGCGGCGGCATGCCCACGGATGGGGGCATGGTCGACGTCGACGGCGGCGGCATGGTCGAGATGGACCTCGGCGCTCCGCGGGACGTGCCCTGTCAGGACGAGTCGATCTCGACGCTCGGCCTCTTCGATACGGTGAGCGACGCGCTGATCACCGAGGAGACGCCGGCGCCGGACTTCGTGCACCACATCGACACCACGGCCGGCGGGCTCTCGCCGACCGAGTCGTATGTGTATGCGCGCTTCACCGACGAAGGGCTGCTCAAGGTCGACCTCGACGACGAGAGCGCGCTCGAGACCCCCGGATGGGACATCGCGTTCCGCCGCTTCATCATCCGGCTCAACAGCGGCGTGAGCGGCCCCTCGCGGGTCGCCGCGGCACGTACCGAAGCGGGCACGACCTTCGAGGGTCTGACCTCCGTGCCCGACGGACTGACCTACCGCGAAGAGGCGTACTTCACGGACACATGCGAGTACGTCTCTGGCGGCTCGGGCATCGGCGACCCGGCCGTGGCCCTCGCGAGCTTCTGGACGTACCCCGGGTGCGTGCAGATGACCGGCAACGTCTTCGTCGTTCGTACCGAGACGGGCCGAAGCGTGAAGCTCGAGGTGCTGAGCTACTACGTCGAGGAGAACCAGGACCGCTGCGACGAAACCGGGGAGATCACCTTCCCGTCGGGGAGCGGGAACGTGCGCATTCGCTGGGCCTTCCTCGACTGATGCCTCCCATGCCCCGCGTCTTGCTCGGCATGGCCGGGGCCATCCTCCCTCTCCTTGCGCTCGCAGCTCCGGCCGAGGCGCGTCCGGACGCGCCCGTCACCGGTGAGCTGCCGCCCTTCTTCGACGACGGCGACCTGGTCGAGCGCTACGACGCGCCGGCCGGTCTCGTCCGCATTCACTACACGCGCGCGGGGCGACATGCCGTGGCCTCAGCGGACGTCGATGAGGATGGCGTTCCCGACGTGGTGGCCCTCGCCGGCGCGACGGTCGAGGAAGCGTGGCAGTACTACACGGAGACGCTGGGCTTCCGCGCCCCCCTCGACGACATGGACGGCGGCGGCGATGGCCGCTTCGACGTCTACCTGCTCCGCTTCGAGCTCGGCGCCGATGGGGCCTTCCGCCGCGAGGGATGCGGCGACGACGGGTGCTGGGGTTACGCCGTGCTCGAAGCCGACTTCCGCCGCCGCCGCTACCCCTCGGTCGAGGCCGGGCTCCGCGTCGTGGGCAGCCATGAGCTCTTCCACGCCGTCCAGGCCGCCTACCCCGTGACGCTCGGGGTCAACGAGTCCGAAGGCACGGCGACCTGGGCCACGGAGAGCTTCGACGGGAGCCTGGGGGATTTCGAGGCGGCGGTGAACGGATACCTCGAGCGGCCCGACCGCTCCCTGGACCAGGAGCCGACGGGCCCCATCGACTCGTTCAGCTACGGCACCGCGCTCTTCTTCCGCTTCCTCGAGGAGCAGCATCCCGAGGCGCCGCTCGTCCGAGACTTGCTCGAGAACCCCGGCCCCGCGGGTTGGCTCACGCGCCTCGACCAGCGCCTCGCGGCGCGCGATCTCCCGAGCTTCGCGACGAGCTTCGATACGTTCGCGCGCTGGAACCTCTCGACGGGCTATCGAGCGGGCAGCGAGGGCTACGGCAACGCCGGCGCGTACCCCGAGCTCACCGTGCGCGAGGTCGAGCTGCCCTTCGAGGACGACGCCGTGCGCGTCTTTCGTGCGTCCACCCGCTACTACCGCGCCCCGGTTCCGGCGGGGGCGCCGCCGCTCCGCGTGGAGCTCGTCGGTGATGACGACACCCTCGAGCCCCTCACGCTGATCGCGGCGGTCGAGGACGCAGCCAGCGGCGCGCTTCGCGTGACCACGGGCCCGGGGGCCGAGGGCCTCGACCTCCTCCCACGCAGCACGGACGTCTTCGCCTACGCGGCGATCGCCCACGGGGCGACTGAAGGAGGGAGTCAGCGTCCGGCGGTCTGCTTCGGCGTGCGCTCGGATGTCGCGGAGTGCGCGGCGCGCCTCGGGCCTCCGGACATGGGAGCCCCGGACATGGGCGTGGGCGACGCGGGCCCGCCGGACATGGGCGCGGGAGCGGCAACCGGGGACGGCGGGGGATGCCGAAGCGCGGCGCGTCCAGGCGCGATGGCCTCGCCGCTGCTGGCCCTGGTCGTCCTTTCCTGTCGCCGTCGCCGCCGAGGCGCAGTCAATTATTGAAATTGAATGTCAGTTTCCCTATGTGTGCGACAACGGTTCGCGCGCTCGCCAGCCGGCGTCGGTCGGCGGGAAACGACTCCCTCCCGAGCGCGGATATTTTTCAACGCACCACGAGGTCTCATGTCTTCGATTCGTCTCTCGCGCCGCGCCATGACGCGGCTTCTCCTGGCCACCCCCTTCTCCGCATCGCTCATCGGCTGCGGTGGTGAAGAGGGCGGCGGCGGCGGCGGTGGGGGCGGCGGCTCCACCGAGGGCACGGAGACCAGCTTCGCCTTCGAGGTCGGCGACGCGATGGCCTACAACATCAGCGAGATGCGCGTGGCCGCCGGCGCCGAGATCACGGTCTCGATCCGCCACACCGGTCAGATGCCCAAGAACGCCATGGGCCACAACTTCGTGCTCTTGCAGGCCGGAACGAACGTCGAGGCCTTCGCCACGGCCGCGATCGGGGCCGTCGACTCGGACTACATCCCGGCCTCCGAGGCCGGCTCGATCATCGCGCACACGAAGCTCGTGGGCGGCGGCGAGTCCGACTCGGTCACCTTCACGGCGCCGCCGGCGGGGACCTACACGTACCTCTGCAGCTACCCCGGCCACTACGCCATCATGCAGGGCACGCTGACGTCGGTCTGACGTCGGCGGAGGCATCGTGCCTGGCGTAGCCAGCGACGTCCTCGACCTTCCCGAAAGGCCTCCCGCTTCCTCGGTCTCGAGCCGGCCCCGGAAGCCACTCTCCCTTTGGGCGATGGTTCGAAGCCGTCGCTGGACGCTCGGCGCCGCTTGCGCTGCCGGGGTCCTGGGCGCGACCGCCAGCCTCGGCCCCTTCCTCGCGGTCTTCGTCATCGCGCGGGAGGTGCTCGGCGGCGCGCCGTCGATGGACCGGGTCTGGCAGGCCGCTCTCCTCGGCCTCGCCGCGACGCTGATCAAGTTCGCGCTCGGGTGGATGAGCCACTCGCTCGCGCACGCCGCGGCGTTCGGCATTCAGTACGACCTTCGCCTGCGCATCGCGCGGAAGCTCGGTCGCGTCCCCCTCGGCTTCTTCGACCGGCGGGGGGCGGGCTCGCTCCACAAGGCGATGATGGACGACGTCGACGGCGTCGAGGCCTTCATCGCCCACAGGCTCCCGGACGCGGCGGCGGCACTCTTCGTGCCGATCGCCGCGTTCGCGCTCATGGCCTTCGTCGACTGGCGCATGGCCCTCGCCTCGCTCGTGGCCGTGCCCTTCGCCATCGGTTTTCAGGTGGCGATGCTGACGAGCGACGACAACCGCGCCGCCTACGACCGCTACCACCGCGCGAACGAAGCCACGAAGGAGGCCGTGCTCGAGTACCTCCGCGGCATTCACGTCGTGAAGACCTTCGGGCTCGAGGCCCGGAGCTTCGGCGAGCTCGAGTCCGCCGTCGACGAGATGACCGCGTACGTCGAGGACTACGCGCGACGGTCCGCGCCTCCCTACATCGTCGCGATGAAGCTCTTCGCCGGCGGGACGAACGCGCTCTTCATGCTGCCCATCGGGCTCTGGCTCCACCAGGCCGGCACGCTCTCGACGCCGGCTCTGCTCTTTTTCCTCTTGGTCGGGACGCAGGTGCTCTCGCCCTTCCTGCGCGTGGCCAACGTGCTCGGCCAGCTCCAGCTCCTGCTCCGGGGCGTGGCCAACGTCCGGGCCGTGCTCGAGGCCCCTACGCTGGCCGACCGGGAGTCCGTGACAGATGCGGCGGTAGCGGGCGGGACCCTTCGCCTCGAGGACGTTCGCTTCTCGTACGCGGACGCGGGAGCAGGGCCCCGTCCCTGGGCCCTCGACGGGCTGAGCCTCGAGGCTCGCGCCGGAGAGCGCACCGCGATCGTCGGACCCTCGGGCTCTGGAAAGTCGACGGTGCTCCGGCTGCTGGCGCGCTTCTGGGACCCGGACTCCGGGAGTGTCCGCCTCGAGCATGAGGACCTTCGCGACGCGCCGCTGGACGCGCACCTCGCGCGGATCAGCGTGGTGTTCCAGGACGTCTTCCTCTTCCGCGGCACCGTCGCCGACAACCTGCGCATCGCGCAGCCCGGCGCGACGGACGAGGAGCTGGTGGCCGCGTGCCGACAGGCCCAGCTCCACGACGTGATCGCCCGCCTGCCCGAAAGCTACGACACGCTGCTCGGGGAGCGCGGCGCGCGGCTATCGGGGGGCGAGCGGCAACGCCTGAGCGTCGCGCGCGCGCTTCTGAAGGATGCGCCCATTCTGCTTCTCGACGAGGCCACGGCCTTCGCGGACGCGGCCAGTGAGCGAGCGCTTCACGCGGCCCTCGGCGCGGCCACGCGAGGGCGAACGGTCGTCGTCGTGGCCCATCGCCTGGAGACCATCCGCGACGCGGACCGCATCGTCGTGCTCGATGCCGGCCGCGCCCTCGACGTCGGCGACCACGCCACGCTCATCGAACGCTGCGCGCTCTACCGGCGGCTCTGGGAGAGCTACACGGCGGCCGATGCGTGGACGCTCGGGACCGTGAGCGAGCCGGGAGGCACGCCGTGCGCGCCCTGACCTCGCTCTTCACCCTCGCCTTCGATCTCTCGGGCAGGACCGATCCCCGCCTTCGCCGCGGCATCGTGCGGGGCGCCATCGAGGCGCTCTTTGGCGCCGTCCCCTACGTCTGCCTCTACCTCGTGCTCGCGGACGTGCTCGAGGAGCGCGTCTCCTTCGGCCGTACGGCGACGCTCCTCGGGCTGATGTTCACCAGCCTCGCGGCGCAGATCGCCCTCGGGGTCGGCGCGATGATCGACGTGATGACCGCGTCCTACACGCTCTTCGGGGCCGCCCGGCTCCGGGTCGCGGACCACGTGCGGCAGCTGCCCATGGGCTGGTTCACGACCCAGCGGAGCGGCGTGCTGCTCGGTGTGATGACGAACCAGCTCACGCTCCTCGCGGAGATCTGGAGCCACTTCGTCGCGTACCTCTCGGGCGGCCTCCTCCTGCCCCTGGCCGTGGGCGCGGGCCTGCTCTTCGTGGACTGGCGCCTCGGGCTCGTCATGATGAGCGCGCTGCCGCTCGCCTTCCTGCTGCTGGCCCTGGCGATGCGCGTGCTGACCCGGGCCGCGGCGGCGGTGTTCGTGGTCGCCGGCGACGCGCATCAGGCCGTGGTCGAATACGTGCGGGGCATCGCCGTCCTGCGGGTCTTCGGGCGCTTCGGCGATGGCCTCGACCGCCTCGACCGCTCCCTCGCGCGCCTTCGGAGGGAGATGCTCCGCGCAGAGGTTCGTCCCGCCGGGCTCCAGGGCACCTTCGGCTTCGTGGTGGAGGGCGGCTTCTCGGTGCTCGTGCTGACGGGCGCCTGGCTCGTCGTGAACGGCGGCGTCGACGCGAAGACCTTCCTGCTCTTCGTCGTGGTGAGCACGAAGTTCTACGCGCCACTCTACGATCTCGCGACGTCGCTGCTCCTGCTCCGCTTCGGCAAGATGGCCCTCGAGCGCACGCAGGAGGTCATGGCCATCGCCCCCATGCACGAGGTCGAGCGCTCCCTGCGCGTGCCCGCGTCGCGCACGGTGCGCCTCGAGGACGTGACCTTCCGCTACGAGGAGGCCGAGGACGACGCGCTCACGGGGGTGGACCTGACGTTACCGGAGGGCGCCCTGACGGCGATCGTCGGACCCTCCGGGAGCGGCAAGAGCACCCTCGTTCACCTCGTGGCGCGGCTCTGGGACCCCAGCGCGGGCCGCGTCACCCTGGGCGGCGTCGACGTCCGGGAGCTGAGCGCCCGGGATCTCCACGGCCGGGTAGCGATGGTCTTTCAGGACGTCGTCCTCTTCCGAGGCACGGTGGCGGACAACCTCCGGGTTGGGAAGGCCGACGCCACGGACGCCGAGCTCGTGGAGGCCGCTCGTCGAGCTCAGGCCCATGCGTTCATCGAAGCCCTCCCCGAAGGCTACGCCACCGTCCTCGGCGAGGGCGGTGCGACGCTCAGCGGAGGCGAGCGCCAGCGCCTCTCGATCGCGCGGGCGCTCCTCAAGGACGCGGACGTGGTGCTGCTCGACGAGGCCACGGCCAGCGTCGACCCCGCTGCCGCGGCGGCCATCCAGGCGGGCATCGAGGAGCTCGTCCGAGGGCGGACGGTGGTGATGATCGCCCACCGGCTCGCGACCGTGCGGCGGGCGGCGCAGCTCGTCGTGCTCGATGGCGGCCGGGTGGTGGAGCTCGGCACGCACGAGGCGCTGTTGGCCCAGGAGGGCCTTTACGCACGGCTCTGGCGGGCGCAGCACGAGGACCTCGCCCTGTCTTGAAACTGACTTGCGATTTCATCACTATTCCCTAGACAGGGGGGATCCGGCAGGCCAGTTCGGCCGGGCCGCCCTGCAGCACAGGTTTTCCCGACCCTCGGCGCCTGAACGCAGGAAATGCCGAGGTGCGGCTGAAGGGGCTTGTCCCCTCTCACGTTGAGTCAAGGATGCGGATATGAGTTTCGAAATGGACTTTCACTTTCATCGCTTGAGCGCGCTGGTGCTCGCTCTGGGCCTTGCGGCCCTTCCCGCCTGCGGCGACGACGACGGCGGCGACGGCGGCGGCGACCCCGACGCCGGCATGGACGCCGGCATGGGTGGCCTCCCGGCAAACGCGGCGGCGGCCGTCGCCACCTACGGCGAGATCGTGCGCGCGAGCTACGAGGACTCCCTCGCGGCCGCCGGCGAGATGGACACGGCGCTCCAGGCGCTCGTCGACGACCCGAGCGCCACGACCCTCGAGGCGGCCCAGCAGGCCTGGCTCGACGCGCGCGTCCCCTACCTCCAGACCGAGGTCTACCGCTTCTACGACGGCCCCATCGACGGGGACGAGGGCGATCCCGAGGGCCTGATCAACGCCTGGCCCATGGACGAGATGACCGTGGACTACGTCGACGGCATGCCCGAGGCCGGCCGCATCAACGACATGACCTTCGACATCACCACGGAGGCGCTCGCCGGCGCCAACGGTGAGGCCGGCGAGGCCGACGTGGCCGCGGGCTGGCACCCCATCGAGTTCCTCCTTTGGGGCCAGGACCTCACGCCCCCCGCCGACCTCATGCCCGGCCAGCGCTCCTTCGAGGACTACTCGACGGCGGACAACGCCGACCGGCGCGGGGACTACCTCATGACGGCGAGCGACCTTCTCCAGGAGAACCTCCAGTTCCTCGTCGACTCCTGGGCCGCGACCGGCAACACGTACCGCACGCAGCAGGAGGACGCGGACCCCGCCGTTGGCCTCACGCGCATCCTCACGGGCCTCATCGTGCTCGCGGGCTTCGAGACGGCCGGTGAGCGCCTCCAGGCGGCCCTCGACGAGGGCGACCAGGAGGAGGAGCACAGCTGCTTCGCCGACAACACACACAACGACATGCTCTACGACGTGATCGGCATCCAGAACGTCTGGACCGGTACCTACGCGCGCACGGACGGCACCACGACCGTGAGCGGCACGAGCATCAGCGACGTGGTCCGCGAGGTGGACTCGGCGCTGGCCGCCAGCATCGACACGCAGGTCGGCGTGGCCGTGACGGCCGCGATGGGCCTCCAGGCGCCCTTCGACAACGAGATCCTCCCGACGAACGCCGACGGCAACGCGCGCGTCCAGACGCTCATCGACGAGCTGCGGGAGCTCGAGTCGCTCTTCACGGACGTGTTCGTGGAGTTCGGCTTCACCGTCCCGCCCGACGCGCTCTGAGCCCGCAGGACCGATGAACGACGCGACCACGAGGACCGCGGGACACGTCCGTCTCGCACGAGTCCCTTTCGGCGTGCTCCTCCGCCTCGCGGTCGTGATGGGGGTCGCCGTAGGACAACCGGCCTGCGGCGACTCCCCCTCGTTCTCTCCCCCGCCGGAGCCCGAGCCCGGCGAGACGCTGAGCGGCGGCGAAGCCACGACGCTCCTGCTCCTCGGCTCGAACTCCTTCTCGCTCCCGGCGCCGAACCTCTCGAGCGAGCGCCGCGCGCCCTTCTTCTCGGGCAACGCCTTCTTCGGCCAGCCCTGGGTGACCGCCCCGGCCTCGACCACGGCCCGCGACGGGCTCGGACCGACCTTCCACGGGCGGGCCTGCTCGTCCTGCCACTTCCGCGACGGGCGCGGCGAGCCCCCGGAGAGCGGGGAGACGCTCATCGAGGGCACCGTGGGCCTCGGCGTCGTGCAGCCGGACGGTAGCGTCGCCGACGACCCGCGCTACGGCGG
Source organism: Myxococcota bacterium (assembly GCA_038750805.1). Classification (GTDB taxonomy): domain Bacteria; phylum Myxococcota_A; class Polyangia; order Polyangiales; family Houyiibacteriaceae; genus CALCTH01. Next base: position 717 of record JBCDGX010000170.1, on the reverse strand, counting down.
CCAGCTCCAGCCCTTCGGCATCACCGACGTGCCCGGCGAGGCGCGGCCCGTGATCGTGTGGAACGAGGTCGAGTCCGGCTCCTTCCCGGACGGCGAGAGCTGGTCCCTTCGCGCACCCACGCTCGTGCTCGAGGACCCGTCCTTCGGGCCCTTCGCCGAAGGCCTCGCGACCACGGTGCGCATGGCGCCGCACGTGGTCGGCCTCGGGCTCCTCGAGGCGATCCCCGCAGAGGTGCTCGAAGGCTGGGCCGACCCCGAGGACGCGGACGGCGACGGCATCAGCGGGCGCCTCCAGCGCGCCATCGACCTCGAGACGGGCGAGCCCGCCATCGGCCGCTTTGGCTGGAAGGCGAGCCAGCCGACCGTGGCGCAGCAGAGCGCCGCGGCCTTCTCCGGCGACATGGGCCTGACGAGCCGCTTCTTCCCCGACGAGAACTGCCCCCCGGGCCAGGAGGCCTGCGCCGTCATGCCGACGGGCGGGAGCCCGGAGGTGGAAGACGACGTGCTCGAGCGGGTTGCGTTCTACAGCTCGACGCTGGCCGTCCCGGCGCGCCGCAACGTGGGCGACCCCGTGGTGCTGCACGGCCGCGAGCTCATGCGCGAGCTCGGCTGCACGGGCTGCCACCAGGACCAGACGACGACCGGCACCCTCGAGGGGTTCCCGGAGCTCTCGGACCAGGCCATCCGGCCCTACACGGACCTGCTCCTGCACGACAT
>JBCDGX010000169.1:0-9869 GCA_038750805.1 Myxococcota bacterium | reverse complement strand
GACGAGGCCGCGGTGCGCGCGGTGGCGCCGGACTTCCGCGCGCTATCGTCGATCGGCGTGCGCTGCGTGATGGTGACCGCGGAGGCCGCGCGGGGGAGCGATCTCGACTTCGTCAGCCGCTACTTCGCCCCCGGCTCGGGCATCGACGAGGACCCGGTGACCGGCAGCGCGCACTGCGCCCTTGGGCCGTTCTGGCAGCGCGAGCTGGGACGCCCGGTGCTCCGCGCGGCGCAGCTGTCGACACGCGGGGGACGCCTCGAGGTGGAGCCCGCCGGGGACCGCGTTCGGCTGCGGGGCCGGGCGGTGACCGTGCTTCGCGGAGAGCTCCTCGCAGCCCCCGCCGCGAACGCTTGACAGTCGCGGGCGGGCGGCCCAGCCTTCCGGCTCCTTTGCGCCCGAGGGCGCTCGCCCAGATAGCTCAGTTGGTAGAGCAGGGGATTGAAAATCCCCGTGTCGGCGGTTCGATTCCGTCTCTGGGCACCCCGAAAGCCTCGCGGAAGCGGGGCTTTTCTGTTCCGGCGCGGTTCACGGAGCGCCCCGCGGGCGGTGGAGCCGCGTCCCCGCGGTCGCGCCCTCTACGACCATTCGCCGGTCTCCGCGAAGTACGCCACCAGATGGTCGCGAAAGGCCGTGACCTGCGGCGCGAGATAGGCGGGCCTCTGCTGCAACACGTAGAGTGACGACCCTTCGCGGCGGACCGCGGGCAGCACGTGGACCAAGCTCCCGGCGTCGCGCGCCTCGCGGGTGGCGTCCGTCGGTAGGAGGGCGAGCCCCATCCCCTGCGCGCAAAGCTCGCGAAGCACGCGTAGGTCATCGGCTCGAAGGGCCACCGCGCTGGACGGCGGGAGCGCCGGGTCGCCGTCCTGCCAGCTGAAGTCCCGCCCGCCCTGCACGAAGACCAGGCAGCGATGACGGGCTAGCTCCGCAATGGTCTTCGGCTTGCCGTGAGTGGCGAGGTACTCCGGGCTGGCCGCGAGCTCGAAGGGTGAGGCGTGGAGCAAACGAATCGCCATCGCGGAGTCCGGCTGCCGACCCCCGCGGATCGCGAGGTCGTGCCCCGTGGCCAGGAGGCTGCCCTCCGCGCGAGTGAGCGAGATGTCGATGCGCACCTCGGGGTGACGGCGAGCAAAGGCCGCGACCGCGTGCGGAAGCACATCGGCCCCCACGTCCGGTGGCGCCGCCACGCGCACCGCGCCGCTGAGCTCGTCGGGAGGATGGGCGACCTCCTGCTGGGCTTCCGTGAGCGCCTGCAGCGCGGGAAGTACCCGATCGTGGAGCCGAAGCCCCTCGGGCGTCGGCGCCAAAGCGCGGGTCGAGCGCTCGACCAGTCGCGTTCCCAGCCTCCCCTCGAGCCGCGCCAAGCGTCGGCTGACCGCCGACTTGGAAAGGGAAAGGGAGCGGGCGGCGCCGGTGATCGAGCCCGCCTCGATGACGCGTACGAACACGACGAGGTCGCCGAAATCGGGGTCCACCACGTTCATGAGGCATAGGCTCGATGGCCGTTCTGAAAGACGCAACACTATGGTGCGCAGTGAACAACAGACGGACGCAAGGCCGCCGCTACCAAGAAGGCGTTGCCATCAAGGAAGCCTCCGATGTTCGTTCGACGCCTCGTTCTCCTCGTTCCCCTCGCCGCCTGCGCAGCGGTCCCGCCGCCCTCGTCCACCGCTCGCTCCTTGGCTGTGGCCGAGCGCCCGGAAGCGATCGACGGAGCGCTCTGGGATCGCTACCAGGCCGCCTCCGAGTTCTGCGACGCGGTCGCGGACGCGCTGCAGCGCAAGGCCGACGAAGCCCGGCGCCGCTCAGTGCGTAACGGGCGCCTCTCGACCGTTGCCGGCGCTCTCGCCATGGCTGCTGGGCTCACCGCGGGGATTCTCGCGTCGCAAGCCGACGACGACGGTCAGGCGGCCCGCACGGGCGCCGTCGGCGGAAACGTGGCCTTCGCCTTCGGTGTGGTCGCCACGGGGGGAGGCGTCGCGGCCAGCCGGCGCGGGGCCGACGCGGGCGAGAACGCGGCGCTCGCGGAGGCGGTGCGGGGCGCGATCTACGAGTCGTCCCTGCGCGTCTTCCGCCCCACGAGCCGGCCGGCGCGGGAAGCCGCGCTCGCGGCGGAGCTTCGCGCCCTCCCAGCGACGTGTCGAGGGATCGCCGAGGGCGCGCTCTCGGCGGGTCGCCTCGACGAGCTGGCGTCGGACGCGCGTCTGTGACGGCGGCGACAGCCCACCGCCTGTCCGCGTTCCGCGTGGATGAGGCGGCCAGTGACCGGTACGCACGGCGGCTGGCGTCCTACCTCCTGGTCATGGCGCTCACCTCGGGGTTCTTCGGTGCGCTTCAGGCCGCCTCGACGTGGACGCTGGGCGCGCAGCCGAACGATGCGCTCACGGCGCTTGCACCGCAGCTCGCCCTGTCGATGCTCCTCCTTGCCGGGGGGCTTTGGGTGCGCGTCGCCGTGATCCGCCCTCGGGCGGGCCACGTCCTCGACGTCGCGGTGACGCTGCTTCTACCCGCGCTTGGAGCGGGCATGCTCGCCATGAAGACGTCCCGGGACGTGGTCGACGCGATTCCCCTGCTCGGTGTGGCCTTGCAGGTCGTGACCCGCGCGGCCCTGGTCCCGAGCTCGTGGCAGCGCACGGCCGTGCTCACGCTCGTGGCCTTCGGGCCGGCGACCATGGCGCTCACTCACGGGTACGCGAGCGAGGTGCTCGTCGTCGACCATCCCGGGGCGGGGCGATGGGAGGCGCGCGGGGACCGCGTTCTCTTCGCGATCACGACCACCTGGGCCTTCGCGTTCACGGTGGCGGCGAGCACGGTGAGCGGGGTGATGTACGGCATGCGTCGTCGCCTCGCGGCCCAGCAAGAACGCCTTGGGCGCTACACGCTGGTCCACGAGCTCGGCCGCGGCGGCATGGGAACCGTGTTCTTCGCGCGTCACGCGATGCTGCGACGGCCGACCGCGGTCAAGGTCGTGCGTCAGCCGGGCCTCGAGCGCCTCCGAGCCTTTGAGGCGGAGGTGCAGCACACGGCGAGCCTCAGGCACCCGAACACCATTCAAGTGTTCGACTACGGGCGCACGGACGGCGGAGACTTCTACTACGCGATGGAGCTCATCGAAGGCCCAACGCTCGAAGCGCTCGTCGCGAGCGAGGGACCTCAGCCGGCCTCGCGCGTCGCCAATGTTCTCGATCAGGTCCTCGCTTCGCTCGGGGAAGCCCACGCGCGGGGCCTCGTTCATCGCGACATCAAAGCGGGCAACGTCATGCTGGCGCCACTCCCCGATGACCCGGACCGGATCAAGGTGCTCGACTTCGGTCTCGTGGCCGCCGTCGGCGAGGCTGCCGGGGCGTCGGTCGTGGGGACGCCCCTCTACCTGGCGCCCGAGCGCATCCTCGAGCCCCACCGCGTGGGGCCATCGTCGGACCTCTATGCGGTAGGCGTGCTCGGCTACACGCTGCTCACCGGCGGACCTCCCTTCGAAGCGGAAAGCGTCGTCGCCGTGTGCGCGGCGCACCTGCATGCCCCCGTGGAACGGCCGAGCCGGCGGCTTCAGGCGCCCGTCGAAGCGGGGCTCGAGGACTTCGTGCTCGAGCTGCTCGCGAAGAGCCCGGACGAGCGCCCGGCCAGCGCCGTGGTGGCCCGGCGGCGTCTGGCGGCGTTGCGGGGCGAAGAGCCCCTTCCCTGAGAGCGAGTGCAGTCACCCGTAGCCGAAGGGCAGCCCGAATGGACGACCCGACTCGCTCGCGGCGTAGTCCGGTTGCCTTCCGTCCCGCCCTTGGCGACGGTCGGAGGGTGGCGAAAGCGACGCCCATCGATGTGCAAGGCTCCTTCGCTGAGGTGCGCTGCAACGCGACGCGCACCCCGACCACCACGGAGGACGAGGCCCGGGGTTCCTTCGCCGTCCTTTCGGGCTACCGGGACGGTGGCGTCTTCATCGCGCACTTCGCGGGCACGAGCGAGTGGGAACGGCACCCGAAGGGCGACGAGCTGGTGCAGGTCGTCGAGGGCGAGACGGAGCTCCTGCTCTGGGTCGAGGGGGCCGAGCAGCGCCACCGGCTCGCGGCGGGGGAGCTGCTGATCGTGCCTGCGAACACCTGGCATCGCTTCGAGACGCCGGGGGTCAAGCTGCTCACGGTGACGCCGCAGCCGACGGACCATCGCGTCGAGCATCCCGGGGGCGACTGAAGGGCCGCCCGGGCGGCGGGTGGCCGCGGCGCTCGAACGGGTCGCGGCCGGCTGCCGGAGCGCGGCATGCTCGGTGCCCATGAGCCCGCCGTCCAGCGCCCTCCGGCGCGCCGCCTACGCGGCGGTCTGCGTCGTCATGGCCGGGTTCACGGGGAGGCTCCTCTCGGCCTTGGCCGCCCACGAGGGCAGCGTCGATGCGCTTCGTCAGGCCGGCTTCGGCGTCGCGCTCGCCTTTGCGATCACCGGCGGCGTCGGCTTCGGAACCTACGTGGCGCCCGTGCACCGCCTCGTGCCGGACGCCTACTACGCCGTGCGGGACCGCCAGCGCATGGAGCGCCTCGCGACGTGGACCGGATTGCGCGGGTTCCGGGCCGCCCTGCTTCGCGTGTTCTGGGGACGCGCGGGCCCGAAGGAGCGCTTCTTCGACGGATCGCGGAGAGGCCTCGAGGCCCTCGACGACCGGACGCGCCTGGCGGAGCTCGGCCATCTCGCGAGTGCGGTGCTGGTCGCGCTTGCGACCGGGTGGCTCGCGTGGCGCGGCTACGGCGCGATGGCGGGGAGCGCGACGCTCACGAACGTCTTCCTCAACGGCTACCCGATTTTGCTCCAGCGCTGGCATCGCGCGCGGCTGACGCCTCTTTTGCGGCGCAGGCGGTAGCGCGCCTCCATCGCCTCTCGAGGCGGGACTTCCAAGCGCCCCGCTGCCATGCTCCGCGGCATGCATGGAACGTTCGCGTCGCTGTCCCTCGCGCTTCTTCTGGCGGGCCTGGTCGCCTGTTCGAGTGAGCCCGCGCCGGCGCCGCCGGACCTCGGGACGGACTTCGGCGCGACGGGGGATTGCGTGGAAGGGGAGCTGCGCCCCGTCGAGTGTTTGCCCTGCGGGGTGGCGGAGGAGCGCTGCGAGGGGGGCGCCTGGGTTCGCGGCGCGTGCGACGACACGGGCTGCGACCCCGACGCCTGCGAGAGCTTCGGCGACGAGGAGACCCGGGCCTGCGGCAACTGCGGTGAGCAGACGCGGCGCTGCGACGTGGACGGGACCTGGACCGAGTTCGGGCCGTGCACCGGGCAGGGCGAGTGCGCGCCTCGCTCCACGCGCATGGCCGACTGCGGCAACTGCGGCTCGCAGCCGCTCGAGTGCACGTCGTCGTGCGAGTGGGAGCCCACCGAGGCCTGCTCCGGAGAAGGGGAGTGCGCGCCGGGGGACGAAGGGGACCTGACGGACGAAGGATGCACCGAGGACTTCGAGGCGCGGGATGTCACGTGCAGTGCGGCATGTGCGTTCGAGCCCGGGATGTGCACGTACCAGGGGCTCGATCTGATGGTGCTGATCGATGGCCATGATAGCGACTTCTACACGGCGGAGACTCGGGCGGCTCTTGCAAACGGTGTGTCCCGACTTCTCGACAGGCATCCCATCAATGAAGTCAGCCTCGCGACGTTCGGTGCTCTTCGTAACACCCGCATTGTCGAGCCATTCGTAGCCCGGACGTCTGCCGTCCGCAGTCTTCGAGAGTTTCTCTCAGCGTTCGACACAATCGATACCTCTCGCGCCTCCGATGGCGCTAACGTCGGACAGGCGCTCGGTGTCGTTGCCGGCCTGACGCCCCACTCGTCATACGTGACGTTTGAATGCGACTCCGGTCGGTTGAGCGGCGGATGCTGGCGCGAATTGAGTGAGAGAATTATTGTTGTTTTCGCGGACGACATCTTCGATAACGATCCGCTCGACCGTGTGCCGACTACTGAAGTTGGTGGCGAGGTTGTCCACTCGTGGGATGACGTCGCCACCGCATTGAGTGGAATCGAAGCGCAGCTTTGGGTCGTTTCGCGTGGCTCGGTGGGTAGCTGGGCTCCGGCACAGATGTCGATCGGCGGAGATCCCGCGGAGCGCGTGTTCGCCACGCGTGATCGGCCGAGCATTGCCGCCGCCATCGAGGACCTCTTCGCCGCCCTCTAGCCCGCAGTCTCGAGGGCCTGGGCGTCGCCCGCGACGCCTTCGACACTACCGCTCGCCGGCGGCCGCTCAGTCCACCGCGCGTTCCCGAAGCGCCCCCTCAGTGATCATATCGAGCGCGCGCTCCTCGGTCGCCTCGAGCACCACGCGCGGCGCGACGCCGGCGTCGTAGGCCTCCTGCCAGCGGCTCGCGCAGAGGCACCAGCGGTCGCCGGGGTTCAGGCCCGGGAAGCGGTAGGCCGGCATCGGCGTCGACAGGTCGTTGCCGCGCGCAGCCGTGAACTCGAGGAACGCCGCCGTCATCTCCGCGCAGACCACGTGGATGCCGCGGTCCGAAGGGCCCGTGCTGCAGCTCCCGCTCCGGCGCCAGCCCGTGAGCGGATCCGTCGAGCAGACGGCGAGGGCCTCGCCCATCACGTTCCGGTCCTCGGGCGCTTCGCCCTCCCCGTCGGCGGGGAAGAGGCAGCTCGGCGCGTCGCTCTCGGTCTCGCACGCCTCGTCGTCGCTCGCGACGGCGCGCGTCGCGGGCGCCTCGCTCGGGCCGGCCGCCTCGAAGGTCGTCGCCTGCGTGGCCCTGGCGGCGGGGACGTCGGCGGCGGTCGAGCCGCAGCCCACCAGGAGGACGAAGAGGAGTCCGCGCATGGCGGAGCCTTGGGGTCGCGAGGCGCGGCGGACGAGCCGACGCTCAGCCCTTCGGCCGCCGGTCCCGGATGAGCCCCTCCTGCACCGTGGTTGCCACCAGCACGCCCTCCCGCGTGTACCAGCGCCCCGTGCTCAGCCCCCGGTACCCCTGCGCCGTCGGCGAATCCATGTCGTAGAGCATCCACTCGTCGAAGCGGAAAGGCCGGTGGAACCAGAGCGCGTGGTCGAGGCTCGCCACCTGCATCCCGGGCATGAGCCAGGTCACCGCGTGGGGCAGCATCGACGTCGAGAGCAGGTGGAAGTCCGAGGCATAGGCGAGGAGATACTGATGGAGCCGGGGCTCGTCCGGGAGCGCGCCGTTCGCCTTGAACCACACGCGCTTCACCGGCTCCCGCGCCGTGGGGGAGAGCGGGTTCACGGGCGCGACGGGCCGCACGTCGATGGGCCGCACGGCCACGGCCCGCTCCTTCATGAAGGTCGGGATCTTCGCGAGCACCTCCGCCGGAAGCGACGCGAGCGTCTCCTTCATCAGCTCTTTCTCGTTTCGGAGGCCCTCCGGCGGCGCCACCTCGGGCATCTCGCCGATCTGATGATCGAAGCCCTCCTCGGCGACCTGGAAGGACGCCGAGAGGTTGAAGATCGGCCGGCCCCCCTGAATGGCTACCACGCGCCGGGTGGTGAAGCTCTTGCCGTTCCGGATCGGATCGACGTTGAAGACGATCGGCTTCGTCGCGTCCCCGGGCCGAAGGAAATAGGCGTGGAGCGAGTGCACCGAGCGCCCCTCGGGCACGGTCTGCTCGGCGGCGCTCAGCGCCTGCCCGACCACCTGGCCGCCGAAGACCCGGCCCCAGCCGAGGTTCTGGCTCTGGCCGCGGAAGATGTTCTCCTCGATGCGCTCGAGCTCGAGGATGCCGATCAGCTCGGAAAGGACGTCCGTACCCATCGCCGGGAGCCTCGTCCCCGCCGCGCGCCCGGGCAAGGCGATGGCTCAGCCCCCGTGCAACCGTCCCGGAGCGCGTCCGAGCGTGCTTCAGCCCGGCTCACTTCAGCCGGTTCGCCTCGGCCCGGTCGCTTCGGCCCGGTTCGCTCGGCCCCGCCGCTTCGGTCCGGTTCGCTCGGTCCGGTTCGCTCGGTCCCGCCGCCTCGGCCGCCGGGCGTCTCAGCCCGCGTCGCTCTCCGCCGCGCCGCTCGGCACCTCGTCCCAGCGCCCCTCGAGCCACGCCAAGAGCGCCGCCCTCAGTGTGGGCCCGTGCATGGAGCCCAGGTGGTCCTTCCCCTCGAGGCGAAGGAGCCGGCAGGGCCCGCCGCAGACCTCGGCCATGCGCTCCGCGTGCGCGATGGGCACGACCTCGTCGTCCGCGCCGTGCACGAAGAGCACTTGCCCCGGGCCGGCCTCCGGCGCCGCGAGCCAGCGCTCGGCGCTTGCGTCCTCGGGGTCGAAGCCCGCGAGGCGCCCGGCCGCCGTCACCGCGTCCTGCACGGCCGGCTCCGGCACGTCCCGGCGCTCGGGATAGCGAAGCGCGACGAAGTCCGGGACCGTCGCCCGGAGGCTCCGGTAAGCGCCCACGGCGACGACCCGGTCGACGCGCCCGTCCCGGGCGGCGAGCTGCGCCGCGATGTGCGCGCCGTAGGACGCCGCGTAGACACCCACCTTCCCGAGCACGAGCCCGCGCGCCGCGAGCGCGTCGAGCACCTGGCTGAGGTCCGGCGCCTCGAAGGCCCCGTAGGCGATGTGGTCGCCCTCCGAGCGCCCGTGGCCGCGGAGATCGACGGCCACCGCGCGCATGCCCCGGCTCTGCAGGCGCCGCGCGAGCCCGGCCATGCTCGCCTTGCTGTCGCCGAGCCCGTGCAGGAGAAGCACCGTGTCCGCGGCGCTCGGCGCGCGCCCGCCCCGCACTTCGGTCCAAGCCTCGAAGACCCAGGCCTCGAGCTCCGCCGCGGGCCGCCCCGTGCCGGGCCCGCCGGCCACGACCTTCAGCGTGAAATCCAGGCGCTCCGTGGTCGCCGGGCGCTCGCGCCCGTTCCGGCCGCGTACGAGCTGCCGCGCGAGGTCCTCGAGGAAGCGGCGATCGTCCGACGCGAGCGCGTAGGGCGGCGGCTCCCCGGGCGCGGCCGGCGCCGGCGCGGGCAGCTCGACGCGATCGCCGCCGCATCCGAGCGCGAGCAGAAGCGCGAGCGGCGCTACTCGTCGCGGCCTCCCGATGCGCGCGTGGCCTTCGTCGTGGGTGACCAGTCCCAGGGCGTCCATGCGCGGACTTATAGACCACGTCGGCGCTCTGTCGCTGGCCCCGGGCCCGAAGCCTGCGAGGATGCGCCCCCATGTCCGCGTCGCGCCCGCTCTGGCGCGAGCCGCTCGTCCACTTCGTCGCGCTCGCCCTGGTCATCCTCGCCGCCGAGCGCGTGCTCGCGCCGGCGCCCGGACCCGCGCCCATCGTGCTCGACGACGCCTTCGCGGCGGGCCTCGTCGAAGAGGCGACGCGGCGTGGTGAGCCGGCCGCGGGCGATCCCGTCGCGCGCTGGCTCGACGAGGAGGTGCTCCTCCGCGAAGCGCTCGCCCTCGGCCTCGACCGGGGCGACCCCATCGTGCGCCGGCGCCTCGTGCAGAAGATGGAGTTCCTGCTCCGCTCGGAGCTCGCGCTCGCGGAGCCGGACGACGCCGCGCTCCAGGCGCTCCTCGAGGCGCGGCCCGAGCGCTTTCGACAGCCCGCCCGGGTGGCCTTCCGGCACGTGTTCTTCGACAGGGAGCGCCGAGAGGACCCGAGGGCCGACGCCGAGGTGGGTCTCGAACGGGTCCGGGAGGCGGAGATCCTGGCGATCGGAATCCCCCCCGAGTTGTGCTGCTGGTGCCCACTCCGCGGGTACTTCGCCTCCGGGGAGGACCTCAGCGACATCGGCGACCCGTTTCTCCTGGGGAAGAGCTTCGCCCTCGCGCCGCTCGAGCGTCACGCCGCGCAGTTTGGGGCGTGGTCGGCGGTGCTGTCGTGGTGGGATGCGTGGCGGGGGGTGACGCCGGAGCAGTGGGACGGGCGTCGGCCGTCGGCGTGGTGGGCGGCGCTGTGGGCTCGTGGGTTGACTTTGGGGGTGGTGGGGCTGG
>JBCDGX010000168.1:0-9911 GCA_038750805.1 Myxococcota bacterium | reverse complement strand
TCGTGCTCGTCGAAGCGAGCCTCGGGCTGGTGGCGCGGGCCGCGCCCCAGGTGCCGGTCTTCTTCGCGGGCATGCCGCTCCGCGCGGCGGCGGGGCTCGCGGGCGCGCTCCTCGCGCTGGCGGCCCTCGGCGGGCGTCTGGCGCCGGCGCTCGGGTCCGGGATCGACGCGGCGGCGGCCTGGCTTCGCGCGCTCGGGGCGGGATCGTGACGCGCGGCGAGGACTCCTCGGCCGATTGCTACGCCACCTACGTGGCCTGCGGCTTCAACTACTGAGCGGCCCCGCGAATCGCCCCCAACCGCTTGGAGGAGGCCGCCGGACCCTCGTACCTTCGGCGCATGATCCTCATGAAGCGTGCCCTTCCGCGCCTCCCCGCCGTGGCCCTCGTCCTCGGTGGCGGGTGCGGCGACGGCAGCGACGCCGATCTCGTCACCCGTTCGTGCGAGGTCTTCGAGCGCTGCGACCCGAACTTCAGCGCCGTCTACGCCGACCAGGCGGAGTGCGTGACCGAAGGCCGGCAGGCGCTGGACGAGCTCGAGATGAACGACCCCGACTGCTTCGCCGCGTCGGTCGCCTATTACGAGTGCTACGTCTCGGTGCGCGCCGATACCTGCGCGCCGAGCGAGTCGGCGTGCCTCACCGAGTACGTCCAATACGTCGAGAACTGCGACTTCGGTTACTACTGACGCGCGCCGCGCGCGCGACACGCCGGGACGGTTGACGGCGCGCGGGCCGGCGGCGATCACTCGGCGCCCATGGCCCGCATCGAGACGCTCATCGACGAGAGGACCATCCAGGAGCGGGTCCGCCAGCTCGGCGCGCGCATCACCGAGGACTACGCCGAGCTCGGCAAGGAGCTCATGGTCGTGCCCGTGCTCACCGGGAGCTTCGTCTTCGCGGCGGATCTCGTGCGGGCCATCGACCTCCCGCTGAGCGTCGACTTCCTCGGGCTCCGCTCCTACGCGGGCACGCGATCGACCGGCGTCGTCGAGATCACGAAGGACCTCAACCGGAGCCTCACGGGCCGGCACGTGCTCATCGTGGAGGACATCGTCGATACGGGGCTCACGATGCAGTACCTCCTCGACAACCTCCGGACGCGGCAGCCGGCGTCCGTGAAGCTCGTCTCCTTGCTCCACAAGCCCGCGCGTACGGAGGTGGAGGTCGCCATCGACTACCTCGGCTTCACCATCGAGGACGTGTTCGTGGTCGGCTACGGGCTCGACTTCGACCAGCGCTTCCGGAACCTGCCCTTTCTGGGCCTCGCGCACCCGGAAGACGCCGCCCCCTGAGCGACGAGGGACCGTGAGCGACGACAAGAACGAAAAGCGCCTCGCGATGCTCGAGGCCGTGATCGCGAAGGGCTCGGACGACCCCTTCGTGCACTACGCCCGGGCCATGGCCCTCCGCGGGCTCGGCCGGCGCGACGACGCGCTCGGGGCCTTCGACGACGTGGCGACGCGCTTTCCGGCCTACGTGCCGACCTACCTCATGGCCGGCCAGGTCGCCGCGGAGCTCGAACGCGACGACGACGCGCGCGGATGGTTCGAGCGCGGTCTCGAGAAGGCGGAAGCGGCGGGCGACGGCCACGCACGAGGAGAGCTCGAAGCCGCCCTGGCGGAGCTCGTTTAGGCGAGGTCCGAAGCGGCCTCCCCTCGTGATTTTCGATGGGTCCGCGTCGGATCGTCGGGTTGGCCCTCCCGGAACCTGCCACTACCCTTCCACACCATGGGGACAGGTTTGCCCTCTCGCTTTCTCAGCTTGCTGACGCTCGTCGCCCTCGCCGCCTTCGCCGCGCCCGCCGCGGCGCAATCGCGCGTGCTCGAGGTCGAGTTCACCCCGACGGAACGCGCCCAGATCGCCATCTGGCTCGAGCGTGAGGACGGCACCTTCGTCCGCACGCTCCTGCTGACGAACGCCGTCGGCAAGTACGGTATCGGCAACCGGCCCGGCGCCCTCCAGATGAACAGCGGCTACCGCTACCCCTACGGCCGCCGCGAGGGCGTGCTCCCGGTGTGGGGCCAGCGCCGCGGCGAGGCGCAGGGCTTCTTCCGCCGGGTCATCTTCCAGGACCGGGCCTCCGAGGGCTTCGCGAGCCGGACCAGCGCCGACTTCTCGCCGGACGACTACTTCTGCCTGAGCTTCGACCGGGCGCGGGCCGGCCAGGACGCGCTCGACGCCGTGTCCTGCGCGAGCCAGTTCAACAGCGACAAGGGCCGCTACATCACCGAGGCCGACGTGGCGGCCGGCTACGGCGAGCCCTGGACCGACATGGACGGGACGCAGCGGCTCCGCGAGCTCGGGCTGACCTCCGCCTACCCGGCGCGCCGGGATCGGCCCGCCACGGTGAGCAACGACCACCCGGACGTCGCGGCCTTCGACGAGGACGCGCGGGCGATCATGCCCGAGATCGACGCGGTCACGACGGCCTCGCTCCCGGGCAACACGCGGCGCCGCCTGACCTTCGAGGTCCCCGAGGACATCCTCGACGGCAACTACGTCGTCTGGCTCGAGGTGAACACCGAGGGCGATTACAACGAGCCCATGTGGGGCCCCACGCGCTACCCGGGGCCGACCACGGAGATCCGCGAGTACTGGGACATCTGGGCCGTGGACTACGGCTACGCCTACCGCGGCCAGCCCTCCATCGTCTTCGCCGTGCCCATCGCGCTCAGCGGCGCCGAGGCGAGCGCGGGCACGCTCGCGCCCGTCGGCTACGGCGACATCCACGGCGAGACCGGGGACGTCGCGGCGATGGACCCGACGATCATGGACGACCCCGTGGGGCATCCCGGGAGCGGCCTCGACCGGCTGCGCATCGACGGGCAGACGGGCAACCGCCTCGACGTGCGCGTGGTCGGGACGAACGTGTGCGCGGCGCCGAACCCGCCGCCCGAGTGCGGCGCCGCCTGCACCACCGTGGACGGCTGCGGCGAGGGCTTCCTCTGCGACGTCGGCGTCGGCGAGTGCGTCGGGCGCTGCGAGCTGGACGCGGCCCCGGACGGCATCGGCGACCTCGCCGCCCTTGCCGACGATGAGCGAAGCTGGGATCGGGCGGTCGTGGACCTGACGCTCCCGGGCTCGCTCCGGGGGCTCTCGGAGGTCGAGATCCGCGTCGCCACCGAGCCCTTCGACGGGAGCGTGCCCTTCGAGTCCTGGGGCGTGACCGCGAAGACCTTCGACCCGACGAACCAGGAAGAGACCTTCCAGCTCCTCCTTCAGGCGGAGCAGCTCGCGGCCATGGGCGCGACGAGCGGCGACCGCATCCAGGTGCGTCTCGCGGGCCTCGCCTTCGCGACGACGCATTTCGTCGGCGTGCGCGCCAAGGACGAGTGCGGCCGCGCAGGCCAGGTGAACTCGGTGATGATGCAGACGACCGAGATCGTCTTCGAGACGGTCTCGCCCTGCTTCGTGGCGACGGCGACCTACGGCACGCCGGAGGCCGAGGAGATCGGCGCGCTCCGGCGCTTCCGGGACCGACACCTCCGGAGCACCGCGCTCGGCGAGGCGCTCACGCGCCAGTACTACGAGCACGGGCCGGCGGCGGCGGAGCTCGTGCGGGACAGCGAGGACCTGCGTGCGCTGAGTCGCGCCGTGCTCTCGCCTCTCGTCGACCTCGTGCAATGGCTGAACCGATGACGGTTCGCCTCCTCCTCGTCGCCTTCGCGCTCGCGACCGGGTGCGCCACGGTCGCGCCCTACGAGCGCGAGGACCTCTCCAAGCCGGGCATGGACCTCGAGGGGGAGGGGGTCGAGACGGGCTTCCGCGCGCACGTGCACGACGCGCGCGAGGGCGCCACGGGCGGCCACGGCTCCTCCGGCGGCGGCTGCGGCTGCAACTGAGGCCCATGCCTCGCTCGACTCACGCGCTGCGCTTCGCGGTGCTCGGGACGGTGCTCGCGGGGGCGGCCCTCGGGCACGCGGACGAGACCACGGGGACCTGGACCGGCGCCCTCGAGCTCCGCGGCAACTACTACTGGGAGACGTCGACGCGCGTGGTGGCGCCCTCCCTGGACGTGACCCTCGAGGCGCCGAACGGGACGCGCTTCGGGGTCGAGTACCTCGTCGACGCGATCACGAGCGCGAGCCAGGCGGCGGGGGCGCTCACGGACAACCGCTTCACCGAGATCCGCCATCAGGGCAGCGGGCGCGTGAGCCACGAGCTCGAGCTCTCTGGGGGGCAGGCGCTCACGCTCGGCGGCGGCTTCTACGCGAGCCGGGAACCGGATTACCGGAGCGGCGGGATGAACTTCGCGTCCGCGCTGACGACGGCGGACCGGCAGACGACCCTCACCTTCAGCACGGCGTTCCTCCACGACGAGGTGCGCCAGCTCTTCCGGACGGGCTCGCGGGTATCGCCGAACCCCATGGGCGGGACGGATGCGGAGCGCTTCGCGGAGAACTTCGACGCGCTGACCTTCACGGGGGGCGTCGAGCGCATCCTGACGCCGCAGCTCTACGTGCAGGCCGGCTACCAGTATTCGTACCTGAACGGGTTCTTGGCCAACCCCTACCGGCGCGTGCCCCTCGGGGACGTGACGGCGCGCGAAGGCACCATCACCGAGGTGCACCCGGGGGTGCGGCGGCGGCACACGCTCTACGGGCGCCTGGCCTATTACATCCGGCCCACGCGCACGGCGGTGCACGCGGCCTTCCGGGCTTACACGGACAGCTGGGACATCCGTGCGGTGACGCCGGAGGTGCTCGTCTACCAGCAGCTCGGACCGAGCGCCGTGCTCCGGCTCCGCTACCGCCACTACAACCAGTCAGCGGCGTTCTTCTATCAGGACGTCTACCTGCCTGCGGACGTGAACGACGGGGACCTGGCGACCTTCGACCCGAAGATGAGCCGCTTCCACAGCCACCTGGCGGGCTTCAAGCTCTCGCTCCGCGGTGGGTTCCTCGCGGGGACGGTGCTCGACGGGCTCCGCGACGCGTCCCTCGACTTCAACCTCTCCTACATCTGGAACACGAACCGCTTCGGCAACGGCGTGATCGGCTCCGCCGGGCTCGTGATTCCGTTCTGAACGGGGCGGGGCCCAGCCCGGACCTCCGCGCGATGCCGGGGCTGAGCAGCGGGTCGAAGACCGCGGGGCGGTTCACCCGATTCCCCAACGACGCTTGCCGACGGCCGCCGCGCTCCGTGCGCGTCGCCGTCCCCGCCCGGTACAGTGGGTCCCGTGTCGGACCCCCGCGATAGCGTTCCTCTCCCTGGGCCAGACCCGGTCGCTTTCGCGGCCGCGCTCGCCGAGGGGCAGCGCTTCTTCATGGGCGAGGCCAAGGTACAAGACGCGCTCCGAGCGCTCGTGGAGCATCTCGAAGAGGCCGAGATCGACTACGCGATCGCGGGCGCGATGGCGCTCAACGCCTACGGCTACCACCGCTTCACGAGCGACGTCGACGTGCTTCTCACCGCCGATGGTCTCGCTCGCTTCAAGGCCGCACGACTTGGCCGCGGCTACCTCGAACGCTTCCCGGGAAGCCGCGGACTTCGAGACACCACCCACGCCGTCGACATCGACGTGCTCCTGACCGGCGACTACCCCGGCGACGGAAAGCCAAAAGCCGTCCGGTTCCCCGAGCCCTCGGCGGTCGCCGAGCGGCTCGACGTGGGCGCCTTTCTTCCGCTCCGCGTGCTCGTCGAGCTGAAGCTCGCCTCGGGGCTCTCCGCCCCCCATCGCCTCAAGGACCTGAGCGACGTGCTCGAGTTGATCCGCGCCGCGTCGCTGCCGCGCGAGCTCGCCACGGAGCTCGATGCCTCGGTACGGGACGAGTACCTCCGGCTCTGGGAAGCGGCCGCGGCCGCGCCGGACCCCGGCTGAGCGAGCGAGGGACCCAAAGCCTCCTGGGCCTGTTGCTCGGCCATATTTGACCCTACGTTTGGCGTCACGCGGAGCCTTGCGTGATCCGTGCCGACTGGGATATCCCGGTGGGGTCTCGTCTTCCTCAGCCTGTGGACGAGACCTGTGAATCGGAGTGGGGTTTTTCCTGTGGAATCTCACTCCCCAGCGCACCCCCCGATTCTTCCCGATACCGGATCGCCATCAACGTCAGCGATCCCGCCCCCTTGGGCTCCAAACCCCCCAATCCACAGGGCTTATTAAGACGAAGAGAGATCCAATTACCCAATTGTTCTCTCCCCCTCTTCCCGCTCCCGGATCGTCCACGCCCCCCACGCGTCACGCACGCGTTGCCCGCCCCGCCCCGAAGCGGGGCCTCACCAGACCGAGGTACCGATGGAGCTGTCCATCCAGAAGCGCGAGCTCTTTCGCGGTCTCCAGCGCACCCACGGGGTCGCGGACCGGAAGAGCAGCATGCCGATTCTCTCGAACGTGCTGCTGACCACCGAGAGCAACGACGTCCTCCGCCTGGCCGCCACGGACCTCTACCTCGGCGTGACCAGCACCGTCGCCGCGTCGGTGAACCAGCCGGGCAGCATCGCCGTGGCCGCCCGCACCCTCTACGACATCGTCCGGGCGCTCCCGGAGGGCGAGATCACCCTCGAGGTCGGGCAGAACCAGGCCGTGGCGATTCGCTCGGGGCGCATCCGCTACAGCATCCCGGGGCTGCCCGGTGAGGACTTCCCGCCGCTGCCGAACCCGGACGGTGTGGACATGACGGGGCTCGGCGCCGCGGCGCTGCACGAGCTCATCGCGCTCACGAGCTATTCGATGTCGACCGACGACACGCGGCCGCACCTCGCCGGGACGCTCTTCGAGGGCGAAGGCGAGATGCTCCGCATGGTCACGACCGACGGGCACCGGCTGAGCAAGGCCGAGGCGAAGGCCGCCGAAGGCGCCGCGCTCGCCTTCAAGATGCTCGTCCCGCACAAGGGCATCGGCGAGCTCAAGAAGCTCCTCGACGACCTGAAGAGCGCGAAGACGCCGGACGGCCCCGTGAAGGTCGAGGTCGGCACGGACGCGGCGGGCAACGCCTTCTTCCGGAGCCCGGACGTGCAGCTCTCGGTGAAGCTCGCGGACGAGCAGTTCCCGCCCTACTCGAAGGTCATCCCGCAGCAGCAGGACAAGCGCGTGGTTGCGGACCGCGGGCGCCTCGTCGACTCGCTGAAGCGCATCTCCCTCGTCACGAGCGACAAGAGCGGCGGCGTGACGCTGCAGATCGAAGACGGCCTCGTGCGCATCAAGAGCCAGAGCTCGGACGTGGGCGAGGGCATCGAGGAGGTCGAGGTCGACTACGCCGGCGAGGGCGTGGCCATCGGGTTCAACGCGAAGTACCTCCTCGACGCGCTCGGCGCGCTCCCGCAGGACGAGGTCGCCCTCGAGCTCAGCGGCACCCTCGACCCGGGCGTGGTGAAGCCCGTCGGCGAGGGCGCGGACTTCGTCGGCGTGATCATGCCGATGCGGATCTGAGCATGGCCGAGGCCAGCGAGGCGGGTCCCGCGTCCGCGAAGTCGACGGCGAAGGTCGACGCGCTCCGGGGGCAGATCCGCCTCGGCTACGTCATCGCCACCGTGCTCGCGGCGCCCGTGGCCATCCTCGCCTTCGCCGCGTGGAACGTGAGCGGCTGGGGCATCGGGCCCGCGATCATGTTCGGGATGATCGCGTTCCTCTACCTGCTCGTGACCCTCGTCGGCGCCTGGGCGCTGCGCCGGGCCAAGCGAGCCTGAGGGCGGCGTAGGGCCCGGCCACCCCGCGGCGCCGTTCGGCTCGGGACGCGATCCCGACCGCTCGGACGCCGCCTCGGCGACACGCACGGGTCCCACGTGGCGCGTGCGCGCTTTGTGCTATGGCCGGGCTCCATGGGCGACACGGAGCACCACGGGCGGGGCCGCGGGAAGGTCATCCTCCTCGGCGAGCACTCCGTGGTCTACGGCCGCCCCGCGCTGGCCGCCGGGCTCGAGCGCGGGGTCGCCGCCCGGGCGCGTCCGGCCGAAGCCGACGCCATGGCCCTCACGCCCTGGGACGTGCGGGTGAAGCCCGAGCAGGACGAGCCGCTCGCGCTCGCGCTCCGGGCGGCGCTGGGGCTCTACGCGCGCTCGGCGCCCGCCGAGCTCGCCGTCGAGGTGGGGCTCCCCGGAGGCGCGGGGCTCGGCTGCTCGGCGGCCATCGGCGTGGCCGTGATCGATGCCCTCGACGGGCTCTACGGCGTCGAGCGCACGCCGGCGGAGCGCGGCGAGGTCTCGCTCGTCTGGGAGAAGGTCTTCCACGGGTCGCCCTCGGGCATCGACAACGCCGTGGCTGCGGCCGGAGGCGTCGTCCGCTTCGTGCGTGGCGAGGGCATCGCGCCCGTCGCCGTGGGCGCGCCGCTCCCGCTGGTCGTCGCGCACAGCGGCGTCGCCGCGAGCACCAAGGTGGTGGTCGGTGGCGTGCGCGAACGCTGGGAGGCCGACGCCGCGCGCATGGACCGCATCTTCGACGCCATCGCGGAGCTCGTGGGGCGGGCGGAGACGGCGCTCGCCGCCGGGGCGCTCGACACCCTCGGCGAGCTGATGAACGCGAACCAGACCGAGCTCGAGGCCATGGGCGTGAGCACCCCCGAGCTCGAGGCCTTGTGCCGCACGGCCCGCGACGCCGGCGCCCTCGGCGCGAAGCTCACGGGCGCCGGCGGCGGAGGCTGCATGGTCGCCCTGGCCGAGGACGCGGACGCGGCGGAGCGCATCCGCGCGCGCCTGGCCGAGACCTCCAAGCTGACCTTCACGACGACCGTCCGGGGCGCCTGAGCGCGCCGCCGACGCCGCGACCCACGAGGTGAGACCGTGACCGAGCTCGATGGAAAGGCGCGCGCCGTCGCGCGGGCGAACATCGCCCTGGCCAAGTACTGGGGGAAGGCGGACGTCGCCCTGAACCTGCCCGCCGTCCCGAGCATCTCGCTCACCCTGGACGGCCTTGTGACCCGGACCTCGGTTCGCTTCGACAAGAAACTCGAGGCCGACGTCGTCGAGCTCGACGGGCGCGAGGCCACGGCCAAGGAGGCCGGCCGGGTCGTCGAGCTCCTCGACCGCGTACGCGCCGCCGCGAAGGCCACGACGCGCGCCAAGGTCGTCAGCACGAATCGCTTCCCGACGGCCGCTGGCCTCGCCTCGAGCGCGAGCGGCTTCGCGGCCCTCGCCGGGGCGGCGAGCCACGCCGCGGGCCTCGGCTGGGGACCCCGGAAGATCAGCAGTGAGGCGCGTCGTTCGAGCGCCAGCGCGGCCCGGAGCGTCTACGGCGGCTTCGCGGAGCTTCCGGCGGGACAGAAGCGGAAGAGCGGCGCCTGGAACGGCTTCCTCCCGGCCAAGGCGCTTCACGGCCCGGACCATTGGGACCTCCGGCTCATCGTCGCCGAGACCGTGCGCGGCCCGAAGAAGGTCGGCTCGACGGAGGGCATGGAGCGTTCGCGGACGACCTCGCCCTACTACGAGGCCTGGGTGGCCGAGGCGCCGGTCTGGGCGGACGCGCTCCGCGCCGGCCTGAAGAAGCGGGACCTGCCCGCCGTCGGCGAGGCCATGGAGCGGAGCACGCTCGCCTTCCACACCTGCGCGATCACCGCGCACCCGTCGATCCTCTACTGGCAGCCGGCGACCGTGGGCGTGCTCCACGCGGTGCGCGCGCTGCGCGAGGCCAAGGGGCTCGCGTGCTGGGCGACCATGGACGCCGGGCCGCACGTGAAGGTGCTCTGCGCCGCCGAGGACGCGCGGAAGATCCGCGCGGCGCTGAAGAAGGTCGAGGGCGTCAGCGGTACCCTCGTGTGCAAGCCGGGCGCGGGGCTCGAGGTCCGATGAGCGGCCGCGTCGGCGCCACGGCGCCCGGGAAGATGATGGTCGGCGGGGAGTACGCGGTGCTCCGCGGCGCGCCGGCCATCGTCGCGGCGGTGCAGACCCGCGCCACCGTGCGCTGGCAGGACGAGGCCGGCGACGCGACCGCCTCGAGCACGCGCTTCCCCGAGGCGCACGCGGCGCGCCGCCTGGCCGAGG
>JBCDGX010000167.1:0-9912 GCA_038750805.1 Myxococcota bacterium | reverse complement strand
CTGCGCGGCGCATGACGTGCGCCGCGACGTCGAGCCGATCCCCATGGACCAGATCGCCGAGGCCTGGGAGCGGACGCGCCGCGGGGACGTGCGCTACCGCTTCGTCATCGACATGGCCTCCCTCGACTGACGCGCCCTTCCGCGGGACCGCGCTTTCCAAGGCGCGGCCCGCCGCGTAGCGTCCCGGCCCATCGAGCCGGCGGTCGCGCCGGCCGGAGGAGACCGATGGCGGACCCCAAGAGCGTTCACCCCCGCGCCGGCCTGCCCCTCGAGGCGGCCGACCTCATCGACCCGAAGAAGCTGACGGACGCCTACTACGGCGAGCGTCCGGACCCGAGCGCGGCGAGCCAGCGCGTCAGCTTCGGCACCTCCGGGCATCGCGGCTCCTCGCTGAAGGGGAGCTTCAACGAGGCGCACATCCTCGCCATCGCTCAGGCCATCAGTGAGCACCGGAGCGCCGCCGGCATCACCGGCCCGCTCATGCTGGGCATGGACACGCACGCGCTCTCGGCGCCGGCGCTGAGGAGCGCCGTCGAGGTCTTCGCCGCGAACGGCGTCGCCTTCGTCGTCCAGCCCGGCGACCGGCCCATCCCGACGCCCGTCGTCTCCCACGCCATCCTGGTGCACAACCGGGGGCGCAGCGAGGGGCTCGCCGACGGCGTCGTCATCACGCCTTCGCACAACCCGCCGGCCGACGGGGGCTTCAAGTACAACCCGCCCAACGGCGGTCCCGCGGACACGGCGACGACGGGGGCCATCCAGAAGCGCGCCAACGCGATCCTCGAGGGCGGGCTCGCGGAGGTGAAGCGCCTCCCCTACGAGCGCGCGGCGGCGTCCGAGCACGCGCACACGCGAGACCTCATCGCGCCCTACGTGGCGGACCTCGGCGAGGTGGTCGACATGGAGGCCATCGCCGGCGCCGGGCTCAGCATCGGTGTCGACCCGCTCGGGGGCTCGTCCATCGACGTCTGGGACCCGCTCTCGGAGCGCTACGGCATCGCCCTCGAGGTCGTGAACCGAACGATCGACCCGACCTTCGCCTTCATGCGCCTCGACCGGGACGGGAAGGTTCGCATGGACTGCTCCTCGCCCTACGCCATGGCCGGGCTCATCGCCCTCAAGGATCGCTTCGACGTCGCCTTCGGCAACGATCCGGATGCGGACCGGCACGGCATCGTGACCCGCACGGGCGGCCTCATGAACCCGAACCACTACCTGGCCGTGGCGGTTCACTACCTCTTCCAGAACCGTCCCGGGTGGGGCGCTGCGGCCCGCGTCGGCAAGACCCTCGTCTCGAGCTCCATGGTCGACCGCGTCGCCGCCGAGATCGGGCGGCAGGTCAGCGAGGTGCCCGTCGGCTTCAAGTGGTTCGTGCCCGGGCTCGAGGACGGGAGCCTCGGCTTCGGCGGGGAGGAGAGCGCCGGGGCCTCCTTCCTCCGCCGCGACGGGAGCGTCTGGACGACGGACAAGGACGGCGTGCTCCTCGACCTCCTCGCCTGCGAGATCACCGCACGCACCGGCAAGGACCCTTCCCAGCACTACGCCACTCTCGAGGCGCGCCACGGGGAGTCCTTCTACGAGCGCATCGACGCCCCCGCGAGCGCCGAGCAGAAGAAGGCGCTGAAGGCGCTCACGCCGGACCGCGTCGCGGCGAAGGAGCTGGCCGGCGAGGCCATCCTCCAGCGCCTCACGGAGGCGCCGGGCAACGGCGCGTCCATCGGCGGGCTGAAGGTGGTGACGGAGAACGGGTGGTTCGCGGCGCGCCCCTCGGGCACCGAGGAGATCTACAAGATCTACGCGGAGAGCTTCCGGAGCCGGGAGCACCTCGGGCAGATCCAGGACGAGGCGAAGGCGATCATCCAGGCCGCCTTCGCGAGCTGAGCTTGCCCTTGCCTGCCAGCCAGCCGACGCTTCGGAACGTGCGAAGGGTCCTTCTCATCGCGCTCTTCGCGGCCTGCGCCCGGACCGGGCTCGAGGTCGACGCGGCGGGCGCTCGCGTCGATGCGGGCGCGGCGGACCTCGGGCCTCGTCCCAGCGATGCCGGCGTCGCCGAGAGCTGGATCTACGCCAACAACTGCCGTGCTCTCTTCGACTACTTCCTGGTGCGCGAGACGCCGAGCGAGTGCCTCATGGCGACCTTCGCCGATCGCTTCCCACCTGCCTCGGGGGAGAGCCGCGTCGAGCTCACCGACGTGGCGCGAGGCCCGGCGCCCTGCCCACCGCCGAACGAGCGCCTTCCGGGCTTCCCCGCCGAGGTCACGCGCGTGGAGGTGACGGTCGCCGCCAGTGGCGACGTGGTCACGGCGGAGCTCCGCGGGACCTTTCCGAGCGGCCGATCGTTCGACGTGGCCTTCGAGAGTGCCGAGACCCGGGACTGCTGCGGTTGCGTGGGCAACACATGGCCGGGCGTGCCCTAGGCGCGCAGGTGTCGCTCACTCGATGGCGACACCGGCCGCACTCGCCGCGGCCTCGAGGTGCCATGCGTTGCACGTCGTCGCCGGATCACAGCGACCCACCCAGCACGCGTTTCCGACGCAGCGAGCCTCGGGAAGCACCGTCCACGAGCTCCGGTCGGCCGGATCGCAGTCCTCGTCGAGGTCAACGGTCTGAGCGAGCAGCCCGCAGAGTGGGCGGCTGAGGGGCGGATTCACCACGCGCATGCCGAGCACGTCGTCAACGTGGATGAACGCCTCGAAGGTCCCGCCGGCCGCGAAGCCCGAAGGCTCCAGCGAGGGGTCGCGACGTCCCGCGCAGGTGCGGGTGGGGTCGAGCGAGAGGCCCCGGAGGCGTGCCGCCCGGAGGGGTAGCTCCAGGGTGCGGGCCCCGCTCGGAAGGAATGCGGGCCACACCACCATGCTCTCGGCTGGTTCCAAGTCGAGCTGGTCGCCCTCGTAGACGCCCGCCGCGAACACGGGATCCCAGCGCCCTGCGTCGCGCAGCAAGGCCCGCGACGCCTCGTCGACGGGCGCGTCTCCGGACGCGAAGCGGAAGGCGTCGCCCATCGACGCGCGCTCGCGGATCCCGCCGCCCAGCGTCACGGTCACGGTCCGGGAGTCCCCAGCGACCTCGACGAGGAGGTTGAAGCGTTCCTCGTCGACCCATTGCTGGAGCAGTGCGTTGACGAGCGGCGTCGCGCCGATGGGTGGGGGCGCGAGGGAGGCCGGCGACCGGAAGGTGAAGCCGTTCAGCCTCAGCGTGACCGCGTCGCGTCGCTCGGCGTTCGAGCGCCGAGAGCAGCAAGGTCCCCGAAGGCCCTCGGGGTTGGGCACCCCCGGGCCGCTTGGGCAGTCCACGTCCTCCGGGACGACGCCGAGGTCCTGCGTCCCCGAGTCGCCGCCGCCACCCGGGCCGGCGTCACCATCACCCCCCGGACCGGCGTCGAGGCCTCCGTCGTCCCGCAACCCCAAGTCGTCGCCGGCGGCCCCGCAGAGCGAGTCCGTCGATCGGAAGGAGCAGCGGCCCGATCGTCGCGACGCGTCCAGCACCTCGAGCGCGCCGCGGCAGCCCTCACACGGCCCAGCCCCGCAGGGCTGCAGCGCGACGCACGCGAGGAGCCCGTCGAGACTCGCGAGGCACACGGGGTCGTCGCTTTGCCGTGCGACGTGGGCCCGTGCCTCGGTCTCGGCGCGCACGCAGGCGCCAAGTCCTCCGGGAGCGAGCTCACCGCACGCGGCGGCGCGCTGACATACGGCGACGGCCGACTCGGCGACGCTCGCCTCGGCGCAGCCGGCCAGGCTGAGGAGGAGGGCCCAGCACGAGGAGCGGAAGGCGTTCAGCGGGCACGCGGAGCGAGTCATGCCGCGGACCCTAAGGACTCCACGGCAAGCCTGACGGATCGAGGGAGGGGCACCCTCCGGGAGGGGGACGACGGCGCGGCTAGAGGCGCATCATCACCGAGCCCCAGTTGAGCCCGGAGCCCAGCGCGACGAAGCAGACGAGCTGGCCTTCTTTCACCTTGCCCGCGCGGCGGAGCTCGTCGGTGAGGATGCCGATGGTCGCTGCCGAGGTGTTCCCGAACTTCGCGATGTTCGAGGGCACCTTCTCCTCCGGGAGCCCCATGTGCTTTCGGAGCGCGCCGTTGATGCGGTCGTTCGCCTGGTGCGCGAGCACCCAGTCGATGTCTTCCTTCGTGACCTCGAGGCGCGTGCAGAGGGTCTCGATGCTCTTCGAGAGCTCCGTGACGGCCGTCTTCATGAGGTCGCGGCCGCGCATGCGCGGGACGTACTCCTCGTCCTCGATGGTCTGATGCGTGAGGTAGGGGAGGCTCCGGAAGCCACCGCCCGGCAGGTAGATGCCGTCGTAGCGGTTGCCGTCCGTGTGGAGGTCCGCCGCGAGGAAGCCCCGGCCCTCCGGCGCCGCCCGGAGCACCATCGCCGCCGCGCCGTCCCCGAAGACCACCGCGATGCCCCGGTGCCGCGTCCCGCGCTCGTAGCAGGCCTGGTCGACCTCGCCCTCGCGCTCGCCACGGACGACGTCCCAGTCGGTCCAGGGCATCAGCCCGGCATGCGCGTCCGCGCCCACGAGGAGCACGGTCTTCGCCGCGCCCGTCGCCACGAGACCCTCGGCGACCTGGAGGCCGAAGGGGATCGCGGCGCATTGCTGGCGGATGTCGAGGGCCGGCACGCGCTCGATGCCGAGCTTCGCCCCGAGGAGCCCCCCGGAGCCCGGGAAGGCGTACTCCGGCGTCATCGTGCAGAACACGATGAAGTCGATCTCGGACACGTCGATGCCCGCGTCCTCGCAGGCGAGGCGCGAGGCGTGCACGCTCATGTCCGATACGCCCTCGCCATCGGCCACGAAATGACGCTGCTGGATCCCCGTGCGCTTCCGGATCCACTCGTCGTTGGTCTCCATGACCTTCGCGAGCGCGTCATTCGGCACCGGCTCGCCGGGCACGAAGTGCCCCGTCCCCATGATCGTGATTCCCACGGCGTTTCCTGTAGTGCGCCCCCCGGAGGGCGCTAGCTCACGGCGTGCCCCGGGTCACGGCGCCGCGCCCCGATTCGCCCCGTCTCTGGCATCCTCGCGACCGTGAGCTCTTCCCCCGAGCGCCGCCCGCGCCGCAAGCGCGTCGCGCTGATCAGCACCGGCGGCACCATCGAGAAGACCTACGACGAGCTCGAGGGCGTCATGGTCAACGACGTCTCGAACCTCGACATCGTGCTCGCCGGCCTCGAGACCCATGGCGTCGAGCTCCTCCGCGTCCCGCTCCTGAACAAGGACTCCCGGGACATGGACGATTGGGATCACGACCAGATCGCGCGTACCGCCGAGGTGCTCGCCATGGCGAACGAAGGCGTCGTCATCGTGCACGGCACGGACCGGCTGACGAAGACCGGGGAGCGCATCGTCGCGCTCTACGGCGATGAAGATCCGCCGGTGCCCATCGTCCTCACGGGGGCCATGCGCCCCTACGCGCTTCGCAACACCGACGCCGTCCAGAACCTCACGGAGGCGCTCCTCGCCGTGCAGCTCGCGCGGCCCGGCGTCTACGTCGCCATGCACAACCGGCTCCTCCGCTTCCCCGGGGTCGCCAAGGACTACCGCCGGGGCACCTTCGTCCGAGCCGAGGAGCTCGCCCCGCCGGCCCCGCTCCCGGACCCGACGGGGAGCAACCATCGGAATGGCGCGCCGGCCCCCCGCGTTGCCGGTGACCAGGGAGGGTCCTACGTTGATCGACGCCGGCCGGCCGCGGCCAACGCGGTGACGGGCAGCCTTCTGCCGCCATCCGGCGTGGCCCCGGCCGAGCGGGGCGGCACGGAGACCATGCCGAGCGATGACTGAGCCCAGCTTCCGCAGCTACGTGGAGCGCCGCGAGCGCGAGACGCACGGCGGCACCGACGAGCGTACGCGCTACGCCTACGGGCCGGACCTGAAGATGCTCCGCGCCTTCCGGCGCATGCGTCCCCTCGAGGCCGGCGTCGGGGAGATCGTGCGCCGCTACGAGGGCGTGCTCCGGAACCAGTTCCTCGGGACCACGGTGCGCGTCGGCCCGAAGCAGCTCCCGGGGCTCCACGCGCTCGCCAAGAGCTGCGCCGAGACCCTCGACGTGCCGCTCCCGACCCTCTACGTGGTCAACGACCCGCGCATGAACGCCTTCACCTTCGGGACGGACAAGGAAGCGTTCATCGTCCTCCACTCCCAGCTCATCGACCACATGGACGAGACGGAGCTGAAGTTCGTCATCGGTCACGAGATGGGGCACGTGCAGAACAAGCACGTGGTCTACGGGACGGCGCTCCAGATCCTGCGCTCGCCCGTCGCCGTGCTCTCGGCGGTGCTCCGGCTCTTGCTGCCCATCGATGCGGCGCTCCGCGGCGCGCTCCTCGCCTGGGCCCGGAACGCGGAGATCACCTGCGACCGCGCCGGCCTTCTGTGCTGCGGCGACCTCGACGCGGCGACGCGGAGCTTCCTGAAGATCGCCTGCGGCTCGACGAAGCTCTACGCCGAGCTCGACGTGGACGCCTACCTCGAGCAGCTCGAGGACGGCCGGAAAGGCGTGGGCCGCCTCGGCGAGCTCGGCGCCTCCCATCCCTACCTGCCGAAGCGCATCCAGGCGCTCCGCCTCTTCGCCGAGAGCGCCTACTACCAGCGCGCCCTCGGCGAGAGCGAGGAGGGCATCGCCGACATGGTGGAGGTGGACCGGCAGGTGGCCGAGATCCTCCGCATCGTGCGCAAGCCCACCGAGGCGCCCGCGGCCCTCGCCGCCGTGGACGACGCGGGCGGCGCCGAGACCGTTGAGCAGACTGAGACGCAGGGAGAAGAGGCGTGAGCGATTTCGGTGAGCAGAAGGGCGAGGCGCTCGCGCGGCTCCGGGACGTGGCGTCCCTCGCGGACGAGATCGGCGCCAAGACGCTGGCGCGCGGGCTCCGCGACGACCGCATCCCGCGCCTCGAAGAAGAGCGCTTCCACCTCGTCGTGCTCGGCGAGTTCAACCACGGCAAGACCACCTTCGTGAACGCGCTCCTCGGCGCGCCGGTGCTCCCCGCGGGCGTCACGCCGACCACGGCGGTGATTCACCGCATCGAGCACGGCGGCGCCCCGGACGCGAAGGCCGTGCGCGAGGACGGCGGCGAGCGCGTGGTCCCCTTCGACGGGCTGAGCGAGTTCGAGGTCGGCGGCGGCGCCCTCGCGGAGGGCGTGCAGCACCTCGTCGTGCACTACCCGGCGCCCTTCCTCGAGGACGGCATCGTGCTCGTCGACACACCCGGCGTGAACGACCTGAACGAGGCGCGGGCGGAGATCACCTACGGCTACATCCCGCGCGCGGACGCCATCCTCTTCCTCCTCGACGCTGGCCAGATCCTCAAGGAGAGCGAGCGGAACTTCGTCGAGAAGCGCCTCCTCGAGAAGAGCCGCGACAAGGTCCTCTTCGTCGTCAACAAGATGGACCTGCTCGACGCCGACGAGCAGCAGGAGGCCCTGGCCTACGCGCGCATGAACCTCGGCAAGCTGATGAAGGACCCGAAGGTCTACGGCATCAGCGCGGAGAAGGCGCTCGAGGGCGGGGAGGGCTCGGGCATGGAGCCCTTCCTCGATGAGCTCCGGACCTTCCTCCAGGAGGAGCGCGGGCGCGTACTCCTCGACAACGCCCTCGAGGCCGCGCTCCGCACGGCGCAGACCCTGCGGACGGGGATCGAGATCCAGAAGCGCGCCCTCGACATGGAGCAGGCGGACCTCGACCGGCGCCTCGGCGCCCTCGAGAACGACCTCGAGAAGAGCGGCGAGCGCATGGCCGAGCGCCGGGCCCACATCCGCGAGTCCCTGAGCGCCGTGAAGGCCGTGGTGCGCGCGGACGTCGAGGGCTTCGCCAAGCGCTTCGGCGAGACGCTCCCGGTCGAGATCGATCAGAGCGACGCCAAGGACCTCCGGAAGTACCTCGCGGGCTTCATCGAGGAGGAGTTCCGGAAGTTCGCCGAGCGCGAGGCCGAGGAGATCACGACGCGCCTCGAGAAGGTCGCCGACGAGGCCATCGCCTTCGTGGCCGAGGACGCCTCCCGGCAGGCCGAGCGCCTCCGCGACGCCCTCGGGAGCGACGCGCCCAAGCTCGACCTCGCCTCGGATACCTTCGCCTACGACGTCGGCGTCTTCGCCGTCGGCGCCTTCGGCGTGACGCTCGCGGTGCTCGGGAACTTCTTCGTCGGCGGCGCGCTCGCGCTGGCCGCGCCGGTGCTCGCGATGGTCATGCGGGGCCGCTCGGACCGCGCCATGAAGGAGCGCGCCAAGGAGGAGGCCCCGAAGGTCGTCGCCGAGGCCGGCGGCAAGATGGCCGAGGCCTTCGACGCGCGCATCGACGAGTTCGGCGAGAAGCTCATCACCTTCGTCACCCAGGCGACGGAGGAGACGAGTAAGTCCATCGCCGAGCTCGTCCGCGCCGCCCGCGACGCCAAGCAGGAGGGCGAGGTCGCCCAGACCATGCTCAGCGACGAGACGGGCATGAGCCTCACGCGCCTGACCGAGGTCGAGGCGCAGATCACCTCGCTCCGGAAATCGCTCTGGGCCAACGGGCACGCGGCCGACGTCTGAGCCCATGAGCGCGCCGGGTCCGCTCATGCGCGCGCGGAGCGCTCAGGAGTTTCTCCGCTTCCTCGCCCGGGAGGAGCCGGCGGCGATCTCCCGCATCCGCGCGCGCCTCGACCCGCAGGTGCTCGCGGAGGTGGAGGCGTCCATCCCCACGGCGTGGATCGCGCCGCCGCGCATCGCCGAAGCGACCATGGCCGAGCTCGGCGAGACGCGGCTCAAGGAGCTGATGCGCCGCTTCTTCCCGAGCCACCTCGAGGCGCCGCTCCTCCGGGGCTTCGCGCAGACGGCGCAGCGGCTCTTCGGCCTGGGCCCCGAGACGGCCTTCTGGGTCTACGCGAAGGGCTGGGCGCACATGAACCGCAACGCGGGGAGCGCGCGGGTCGAGAAGCTCGGGCCCGGCCGCGCGCGCTTTCACCTCGAGGACCTCCCGGCGTCCGTGCTCTCGGACCGGGCGATCATCCTGGCCTACGAGGGCCTCTTCACGGGCTTGCTCGACGCGATGGCGGCCAACGGGCGCTTCCGCTACCGCGTGCTGCCCGCGGCCCGTCGCGTCGAGGCCGACCTCGAGTGGGATCCGGCCGGCTGACGCGCCCTCAGCCCTCTTCGAGGGCCCAGAGGTCCGCGGGGGTCGCGCGCCGGCGGACGACGCGCCAGGCGTCGCCTTCGACGAGCACCTCCGCCGCCGGTGGCCGGGCGTTGTAGGCGCTCGACATCTCGCGGCCGTAGGCGCCGGCGCCGAGGATGGCGACGAGGTCGCCCTCGTGGACGGGCGGAAGGCTGCGGCCGAGGGCCAGGAAATCGCCGCTCTCGCAGACGGGGCCCACCACGTCGACGACGCCGGGCTCTCCCTGGCGCGGCGCGACGGGCGCGACCGCGTGGTAGGCCTCGTAGAGCGCCGGGCGGATCAGCTCGCTCATCGCCGCGTCGACGATGACGAAGCGCTTCGTGCCCTGCTCCTTCACGTAGATCACGCGCGTGAGGAGCAGCCCCGCCGCGCCCACGAGGGAGCGGCCGGGCTCGGTGAAGAGCGTCCACTCGCCGCCGCCGCTCGTGAGCCGCGCCGCCGCGTCCGCGTCCGCGAGCCCCCCGGCGATGGCGGCCCCGAAGGCCTCGGCGCCGGGGAAGGCCGCGTCCTCGCAGCCGTACTCCACCGGCCAGCCCCCGCCCACGTCGTGGTGCGTGAGCGGTAAACCCGCCGCCTCGCGCTCGAGGCCGAAGCGGGCGAGGATGGCGACGGCCTCGCGGAGCGGCGCGCTCGTCTCGAGCTGGGAGCCGATGTGGCAGGCGACGCCGATGAGGCGAAGCGCGGGCTCGCTCGAGACGCCCGCGAGCAGGTCCCGGGCGGCGTCGAGCTCCAGCCCGAACTTCGTGTCGTGAAGCCCCGTCGCG
>JBCDGX010000166.1:0-9924 GCA_038750805.1 Myxococcota bacterium | reverse complement strand
GTCGATACGGACGACGACGGCTTCGCGGATGCCTTCGTCGCGCCTACGCCAGACAGCGCGCTCTGCTGGCGCCTCGAGGTTCGCCCGAACAGGAGCGTCCCTTCGACCTTGGTGCCCCAGGGCCTACGGGCGGACCTCGAGCTCGTCGTCGACGGGGAGGTGCGCGCGAGCACGCCCTTCGTCGCCATCATCCCGCCCGGATGGTGACGGCGAGCGGCTCATCGGCCCAGGAGCACGTGCGCCGGGACGAGGGAGACGAGGCCGAGGCGCGGCCGGCAGAGCAGCTCGCCCGGCGGCGCGCCTGCGAAGCGATGGATGTGGCGGATCATGTGCGCCTGGTCCGCGAAGCCGACGCCCGTCGCCACCTCCGAGGCCGGGCGCCGACCCGCGCCGAGCGCCCGGATCGCCGTGCGCGCCCGAAGGATTGCCGCGGTGAGCTTCGGCGAGGCCCCGACGTGGCGGCGAAAGAGGCGCTCGAGCGTGCGCGGGTGCAGGCGAAGGTGGCGCCCGAGCGCGTCGACGCGCATGGCCCCGCCGCGCCGGTGGAGCGTGCGGAGGGCCTCGGCGACGCGCGCATCCACGGGCGGGGCCCGGCGAAGGCGTGCCGTGAGCCAGGTCGAAAGCGCGCGCGCGCTCTCGCGAAGGTCTGCCGAGAGCCGCGCCTCGACCTCCCGGGCGAGGTCTGGGCGCGCGTCGTCGAGGGGGAAGGCCCGCCCGTGCAGCTCCGCCGGCCGGAGGTCGAGCAAGCGCGCGAGGTCCGGCGCCGCGAGGCGCAGCATGAGGGTCTCGATGCGCCGGCTCGTTCGCAGCGCGAAGGGCGTCGCGCGCGGCCCGAGCACGTAGGCGGTCCCGCTCGGCCGGGGCGCGTCGCCCTCGAAGCGGCAGGGCGGACCGAGGTGCACGACGAGGGAGCCGGCGGCGTCGCCGAAGGTCGTCTCGTCCGTGAAGGGCGCGTCGGGGATGTCCAGGATGGCGAGCTCGGGCGCGAGCACGGCGTCCGGGACGCTCGGAGAAGCGAAGTCGATCGGCACGGCGTCTTCGAAGTGGTCCGAGCGCCCCGTTGCCGTCAGAGCGGATTGACGATCTCGTCGAAGGTCAGGTGGATGCGCTCGTTCCGCCCCTCCGAGAGGAACACGCCGGCGCAGGGCACGTTCGCGAGGTCGTCGACGGGCGCGGCCATGCTCACCTCGGGGATGGTGTCGCCGTTGTCGTCGAACCATCCCCACACCTGGTAGAAGCCCGGCGCGAGGTCGGGGATCGTGTACTCGACGGTGTCCTCGGCCGTGAAGTCGGCGGGCACGACGACGAGGCCGTGGATGTCGAGGCTGCCTTCGTTGGGGCAGCCGCCGCCCCACTCGACGATCACGTTGCCGATGCCGTCTTCGGTGAAGGCCTGCCCGAGGCGGACCGTGCCGGAGATGGAGCCCGGCGCCGGGGGACCGAGGTCTGCGGGCGGCGCGCCGGCGTCCTCGTCGGGGGCGCCCGCATCGACCCTCGGAAGGCCCGCGTCCGGGAGGGGGATCATCCCGCCGTCCGGCTCCGGGCCATCGCCGGTCGAGCCGTCGCCGCAGCCCGCGAGCGCGAAGGAGAGGAAGAGGAGGGCCCCACGAAGGGCGCCCGAGCGAAGGAAGGCAAGCATGCGAGTCTCCAGTTCCGTCCCGTCCCGCGGGACGAGAGGCAGCCTGGCCGCCCGCTCCGAAGCCGCGCTTGAAGGAACGCGACAGCGCCTTTCGAGACGGCGGGAACCCGCGGGCCCCGCCGGTGTCGGACGCGGTGGGAGGAGCTCTTCATGCGCGCCATCGCCACCGTCATCGTCATCGCCGCGCTCGTCGCGCCCGCCGCGCCCGCGGGCGCCTGCATCAACGCCTACTTCGACGAGGTCGCCACCGTCGCCGCGCTGCGCCGCGCGGAGGCCGCGCTTCGCCGCGGGAACCTGCGGGGCGCGCTTCGCGCGCAGCGCGTCGCCTGGCGCGAGGCGAGCGTCGTCTCGATGCCCTTCGAAGAGGACGGGGGGCAGCAGCGCCTCGTTCGCCGTGCCCGCCGCGTGCTCGCCACCATCGTCGTGCGCGCCGAGGGCACCGTCGATCCCGCGCGCGGGCGCTTCGTCCCGCGGGCCGGACGGGCCGCGCGGCGGCGCCATCTCGGCTGGGCCCGGGAGCAGCTCGCCCGCGACGTGCGCTCGCCGCGGGGGAGGGCGCGGCATGCGGAGGCGCTCGCCGCGCTCGGCGAGCTCGACGCCGCCCGGAACGTGCTCCGCGAGCTCGCGGCCGACGACCTGATGCCCGACGCCTGGGGCTACCGCGTGCTCGCCCGGCTCGAGGCCGAGGCCGGAGACGCCGAGGCCCGCGACGCCGCCCACGCCGCCTGCCGGGCGCGCGCCGGGGCGCACGCGCAGAGCGTGTGCCGGCGGCCACCCGAGCTCACGACGTGAGCCCCGGGAAGCCGGTGCTGCGCGGCGCGCTGCTCGCGCTGCTCGCGCTCGCCTGCGAGGCGCCTGACGAGGCCACGGCGCCGGACCCTCCGCCGTCCGCTCGTCCTTGGCGCACGGAGGGCTCCGAGGCGCGGGGACGGGAGCTCCTCGCCCGCTACGAGTGCAACCGCTGCCACGAGGGCGTTCCCGGCGCGGTGCCTCCGCCTCGCGAGAAGCACTGCGTCGGCTGCCACGCGGCCATCGCCGACGGGACGCTCGAGGGGGCACCGCCGGCCGCGCTGCCGGGGTGGCGGGCGCGTGTCCGGAGCCTTCGCGAGGCGCCGAGCCTCGCGGTCAGCGCGCGCTTCGACCGGGACGCGCTCGCCGCCTTCCTCCGCGAGCCTCACGACCTCCGGCCCGAGCTGCGGGCGACGATGCCGCGGCTGGCCATCGACGAACGGGACGCGGCGGACCTGGCGACGGCCCTCGTGCCGGGGCCTCCCCCGGCGCCCCTCGCGCTCTCGCCGGCCGACGCGCCGCGGGGCCGCGCGATCCTCGAGGCGCGGGCTTGCGGGAGCTGTCACCGAATGGGCGGCGCTCCGGCGCTCCCCGGCGTCGTGGCGGAGGGGCCGGCGGTCCGGCTCGCACCCGACCTCCGGCACGCGCGGGCGCGCTACCGCCCGCGCGCGCTCGTGGCGTGGCTTCGCGACCCGCGTCGCTTCGATCCCCACGCCCGCATGCCGCCGACCGGGCTCGGGGAGGAGGAGGCCCGAGCGGTGGCGGCCCATCTCTTCCACGCGGAGCTCGCGCCGGCACCGGTGGTGGAGGTTCCCGCGCGCCTTCCGCTCCTCGCGCGGCCGGTGACCTACACGGAGGTCGACCGGCGCCTCTTCGCCCCCCTCTGCCGCCACTGCCACGGCGACCCGAGCTTCGCGCTCGGCGATGGCGGACCGGGCCACACCGGGGGCTTCGGCTTCGCGGCGCGGGGCATCGACCTCGCCAGCGTCGAAGGGGTTGCCTCCGGGCACCTCCGGGACGGGCGGCGCCGGAGCCTCTTCGCGCCCACCGAGGACGGCACGCCCTTCATCGTCGCGTCGCTGATGGCCCGCTACGCGGAGGTGGCCGGGGCGCCGGTGCCTGGCCTCCGGGGCATGCCGCTCGGCCTGCCTCCCGTGCCCCTCGAGGACGTGCAGCTCCTCGAGACCTGGATCGCGGCGGGGCGACCCGAGTAGGCGCTCACATGATGTAGCCGAGGAGGACGAACCAATAGGCGATGAAGCCCGCCACCGACGCGCCCGCGCAGAGCAGGCCGTCTTCCTGGGCCAGCGCGAAGACGCCGATCATCGCAGCGCTCCCCGAGAGGTTGCCGATGACCACCGCGGTCTCGTAGCCCGTGAGCTCCCCGATCAGGCCGAGGATGATCGAGCACACCAGCGGCACGATGAAGCCGAGCGCGAACATCCACAGCGCCTTGACGCGCGCGTCGTCGGGGCCGAAGAGAGGCGAGCTCTCGTCTTCGGAGCCCGCCCGGGTGTCGCTACTTTGATGCTTCATGCCGGCCAATGTCCCCGAGCACGGTCCGGGGCGAGTGCTCAGTATACGTAGCCGCTGGGTTGCGGGACAGCAACGCCCGCGTGCGCCGCCCCTCGCCCGGCGGCGGCGGCGCGGGCGCCCTTGACGGGGACGTTCCGACGACGAACACCGTCGCCATGCGAGGCAAGCGCGGCCGCGGAGGAGGCCGGAAGGATCTGCAGCTCTCGGGGCAGGCCCGGGAGGCTCTCGACCTCGCCCTGGCCGAGCTCGGGGCGGAGGAGGAGGCGCTCGACGGCGCCTGGGTCGCCGAGGTGCGCCCGGACCCCGACGCGTCGCAGCTCCTCGTGATCGTCGAGGTCGAGGACGAGGACGCGATGGCGCCGGCCCGCGAGGCGCTCGCCGCGCTGCACGGCGAGCTCCGCCGCGAGGTCTCCGAGGCCATCAGCCGCCGGCGCACCCCCGAGCTCCGCTTCCACGTGATGCCCCGGGGGAGCGTCCGTGACGCATGAGCCGGCCGGCGACGCGAGCGCGCGTCGCCCCCTGGCCGTGCTCCGGGCGCTCATCGACGCCGTCGATCGGGACGTGCTCCAGCTCCTGGCTCGGCGCATGGGCCTCGTCGCGGAGGTCGCCAGCTACAAGCGCGAGCACGCCGTGCGCATCCGCGACCTCGGCCGGGAGCGCGCGGTGCTCGCGGACCGGCGCGGCCGCGCGGCGCGGCTCGGGCTCCCGGAGGGGGTGATCGAGAGCGTCTATCGCCTGCTCCTGCTCGCGAGCCGCGACCGGCAGGCCGAGCTCCGCGCCGAGGTTCCGCCCCAGCAGGACCCGCGATCGATCGCCATCATCGGTGGCGAAGGCGGCATGGGGCGGAGCATGCAGCGCCTCTTCGGGGACCTCGGCCACGCCGTCATGAGCGCGGACGTGGGCACCGCGCTTCGGCCGGAGGAGGCCGCGGAGACGGCGGACGTCGTGGTCATCAGCGTGCCCATCGCGATCACCGAGGCGGTCATCCGCGACCTCGGCCCGCGCGTCCGGTCCGACGCGCTCCTCATGGACGTCACGAGCCTCAAGGGCGGGCCCCTGGCGGCGATGCTCGAGGCGACGGCGGCGAGCGGCGCGAGCGTCGTCGGGACGCACCCGCTCTACGGGCCCGGCGTGCACGGCTTCACCGGCCAGCGCGCGGTGGTGGTGCCGGGCCGCGGCGAGGCCGCGCACGCCTGGGTGAAGGAGGCCTACGCGGCGCGCGGGCTCGTCGTCGTCGAGGCCAGCGCCGACGAGCACGACCGGGCCATGGCCGCGGTGCAGGTGCTCAACCACTTCCAGACGCAGGTCATGGGGCTCGCGCTCGCGCGCCTCGGCATCCCCCTCGAGCGAACGCTCGCCTTCACCTCCCCGGCGTACCTCCTCGAGACCTACGTCGTCGGCCGCCACTTCGCCCAATCGCCGGCGCTCTACGGGCCCATCGAGATGGGCAACCCCCTGCGCGAGGAGGCCACGCGCGCGTTCCGGGAGGCCGCGGACGAGCTCGCGGAGGTGCTCGCGAGCGGGGAGCAGGCGCGCTTCGACGCGGTCTTCGGCGAGGTCCGCGCCTACCTCGGGGAGGCCTTCACGGCCGAGGCCCTCGAGCAATCGCGCTTCCTCGTCGACCGGCTCATCGAGCTGACCGCCGGGCGCGACGCCTGACTCAGAACGCGACGACGGTGCCGTCGGTGCAGGCCGCCATGGCGCTCGTCAGGTCGTAGGGCATGGCGCCGTCGCGATAGTAGTAGGTGAAGGTCGAGCGCCCGGTGCCCGCGCCACGCTCGCAGCGCGCTACGGCGTTCACCGTGCTGCAGGCCGTGTTCGTCTCCTCGTGCGTCCACATGCCATTGACCACGCACGCCTCCTCGGTCTCGAGGACGAGCAAGTTGTCGGTGACGTAATCGGCGCCCGTGTACTCGATGCAGAGCGACTCGGCGTCGCGCACGTCGCAGCGCGGATCCCCGGCGGGGATCGTCACCTCGGGGTCGTCGCCGCAGGCGGCGAGGGCGAGAAGGGCGAAGGCGGAACCGAAAAGCGAAGTGAGCGAGCGCATGCCCCCAGGGGAAACGGCCCAGGGGAGCGCCGTCAATGGGGAAGTCCGGAGGGGCCGGACGGCTCGCTCTTCGGAGGCCGGCCCGCCGCGCTACCCTCGGGGCGTGTGCGGCCGCTACACGCTGAAGGTCTCGCCGGAGGACGTCTACGAGGAGCTCGCGTTCCTCGAGCGGCCCGACGACGCCCTCGCCGACCTCCTCGCCTTCGGGGACGCGGAGCTCGCGCGGAGCTTCCTGCGTCCGCGCTTCAACGTGGCGCCGACGCAACCCGTACCGATCGTTCGGGAGAAGAAGGGCGAGGTCACGCTCCGCATGCACACCTGGGGGCTCGTCCCCTTCTGGGCGAAGGAGAAGGACCTCAAGGCGCGCGGCAGCCGTATCAACGCGCGCGTCGAGACCGTCGACACCAAGCCGGCGTTCCGCCAGGCCTACCGCAAGCGCCGCTGCCTCGTGCTCGCGGACGGATGGATCGAGTGGCGGCGCGAGGGGAAGGCGCGCCTCCCCTTCCTGCACACGGTGC
The DNA here is from genome assembly GCA_038750805.1 of Myxococcota bacterium. Lineage (GTDB taxonomy): Bacteria > Myxococcota_A > Polyangia > Polyangiales > Houyiibacteriaceae > CALCTH01. The sequence continues at coordinate 3,392 of JBCDGX010000166.1, read as the reverse complement.
CCGAGAGCGGGCTCCTGACCTTCGCCGGGCTCTGGGCCCGCTGGAACCCGCCGGAGGAGGACGCGAAGCCCGTCTACAGCTGCAGCATCCTGACGCGCGAGGCCGAGGGGACGCCGGCGCTCGTGCACGACCGCATGCCCGTCATCGTGCCGGCGGAAGAGCGCCGGGCCTGGATCGATGGGACCCGCGACGTGACCAAGGACGATCCACGCGTCGCCGTGATGAGCGCGCCGCTCCCGGAGGTCGTCGTGCGACCGATCTCGCCGGCCGTGAACAAATGGCAGAACGACGACCCGAGCGTGCTCGAGCCCGGCGAGCACGCGCTCTGAGATGAAGGACGTCCCCTTCAGCCTCGTCTTCGGCGACGCCGCCCCGCCGCCCTTCGGTGGCGAGGACTTCATGGCGCCGAACCAGCTCCGGGACGTCTGGCGCCTGGACGCCGCCATCCTCGGCTACGCGAGCCCCTTTGGCCCGGCCCTCGCGCGCTTTCCTTCGCCCCGCGCGCTCCGGCCGACGGAGGCCCGGCACCTCGCCGCGGGCGTCGGCGGGTGGCCGCGGGTCGTCGGCGGGATCCGGCACGGCGCCGCGAAGCGTCACGCGATGCTCTTCGCGGCCCCGGAGGGGCTGACGCTGGAGACGGACGGGGCGCGGCGCGTGCTCCTCGAGGACGCCCGCCCCGGTGCCCTCGCGAACGTGAACGGCGAGCCCTGGGCGCTCGCCGTGCGCACGGACGGGCTCTGGCTCTGCCGCCCCGAGGCCGATCCGCTCCGCCTGAGCGTGCGGAGCGACGTACGGGACGTTGCCCTCCTTCCCCTCGGCGAGGGCGGGCTGGCCGTGTACGCGCTCGCCGACGCGGGCCTCGGCCACGTGCACGTGAGCCCGCGCGGGCGCAGCGAAGGGGGCCGCCTCCAGCTCTCGGAGGCGGCCAGCGCGCTCACCGCCGCCAGCGCCGGCCGGCACGTGGCGCTCGCCTACGCGCACGGGGACGAGCGCCTCGGCGCGGCCCTCCTGGGCGCCGATGGCACCGTCTACGAGCGCGCCCACGTGCTCCGGCGCGTGCGCGGCCATCGCGTGCGGGACGTGGCCATCGCCTGGGTGGAGCGCGCCTTCGTGGCCGCGGCGCTCACCGGGGCACCGGGCGGGGACGACCGCTTCGCCTTCGCGTCGTTGAAGGACGGCGTGCCGTCCCCGGCCGACTGGCACCTGCCCGCCGGTCCCTGGCGCCTCGGCTACGCCGGCCGGCGCTGGATCGCGGCACGGGTCCGGGCGGGGGAGCGCGGCGAGGCCGCCGTGCGTTTCGCCGTACGCCACGCGGACGGGACCGAGGACGACGCCGAGCATGCCTTCGTCCCGGACGACCAGCCGGCGCTGCTTCGCCAGCGCGAGGTCCGCGAGCTCACCTACGCCGTCGCGCGGCGGGTCCAGGGCCCGCGCGGCGTGCAGGGCGGCTACCGCGACGGGCCGGGACCGCTTCGCCCCGGCGAGGAAACGCTGCTCCGCTTTCCGCGGGGGCGGCCCGTGCACCTCCGGGCCGACGTGGAGGGGGCCGCGGTCATCGTGACCCTGAGCACGCGCCCCGGCGCCATTCCCGCGAAGGCCACCAGCGCGTGGCGGGCGCTCCTCGCCCTCGACTTCCGCGAGCGGCGCGAGGCCTTCGGCTTCGTGCGCGCCCTCCTCGCCGAGCTCGAGGAGGGACCGCCGCCGGAGGCTCTCGTGGGCGCCTGGCGCGATGCGGAGGGCACGGTCGCCGTGCTCTCGCTGACGGCCACGCCGCATCCCGCCACCGTCGCCGCCTGGGCCCGCGCCGTCGCGAGCGCCGACGAGGGCTGAGCCCGCGCCGGCGCGAGCGATCGTTCAGACGAAGAAATCGGGCATCAGGGGCTGCGTCGGGTCCACGGCGTACTTCGAGAGGTCCGTGACGCCCGCCTTGGCCATCACGTCGTCGTCGATGAAGAAGTTGCCGGTGCACTCCGTGCTCGGCTGCGTGAGGATCCAATGCGCCGCGTCGGCCATGATCTCCGGCGTCCGGCTCTGGCTGATCATCTTGTCGCCGCCGAGGAGGTTCTTCACCGCCGCCGTCGCGATGGTGGTCCGCGGCCAGAGCGCATTCGCCGCGATGCCGCGCTTCCGGAACTCGCCGGCCCAGCCGAGCACGCACATGCTCATGCCGAACTTCGCCATCGTGTAGGCCACGTGCGGGGCGAACCAGCGCTCCTCCATGTTGAGGGGCGGCGAGAGGTTCAGGATGTGCGCGTTGTCGGCCTTCTCCAGGTAGGGGAGGCAGAGCTTTCCGCAGAGGAAGGTCCCGCGGAGGTTGATGGAGTGCATCAGGTCGAAGCGCTTCATCTCCACGGTCTTGGTGTCCGTGAGGTTGATGGCGCTCGCGTTGTTCACGAGGATGTCGATGCCCCCGAACTTCTCGACGGCCTTGTCGATGGCGTCCTGGATCTTCGCCTCGTAGCGGATGTCGACCACGCAGGGGAGGGCCGTGCCGCCGGCCGCCTCGACCTCCTCGGCCGCGGTGAAGATGGTGCCCTCGAGGCGGGGATGCGGCTCCGCGGTCTTCGCCGCGATCACGACGTTCGCGCCGTCCTTCGCCGCGCGGACCGCGATGGCCTTGCCGATGCCTCGGCTCGCGCCGGTGATGAAGAGGGTCTTGCCCGCGAGTGAGCCCATGGTCGTCTCCTGGGGTGTGCGCAAAAATGAAGCGCCATTCATTTCTGGCGCGCCCAAGGCTTAGCGGGCGCGTCGCCGCATCACAAGCCGGAACGCGCGAGCGAGGCCCGGGAGCAGCGGCGCGGCGCGGCGGCGTGGGGGTCCGCGCCAGCCGCGAGTCTCACCAGCCGGTCAGCTCCATGAGCGCCTCGAGCTCGTCGAGCTCGAGGTACCCGGCCCGCTGGAGCGCGATGGCCTGCTCGACGCCCACCCCGAGGTAGGCCTCGCGCTCGTCGTCCATCGGGAGCGGGACGAGGCGCTCGCTCACCCCGGCGCGCTCGAGAAGACCGTTCGTCGCGGCCACGAGCCCGCGCACGGCGATGGACGGCGTCTCGTCGAGGTCCCGGAGGTCGACCTCGTCCGTATCGAGGTCGTCCTCGTAATCGTCCTGCACCGCCGACACGTGCTCGGCGTTTCGCAGCACCAGCGGGCCGTCGTCGCCGCCGATGCGCTCGAGGTCCACGGCGCCGATCTCCGGCGCGACCTCGCAAAGGGCCTCGACGAGGTCGCTCGCGCTCGCGCCGTCGCTGGCTCGGTGGAGGAAGAAGCGGTCCGCCGTGCGCCGGCGCGCGGAGGTCTCCGGGTCATCTGAGCGGTAGTAGCGCTCGAGGAGGTCGAGCCGGCGCGCGTCGGCGTCGTCGCGGGGCTGGAGCGCCTGCATGAGGACGGCCTCGAGG
>JBCDGX010000165.1:0-9929 GCA_038750805.1 Myxococcota bacterium | reverse complement strand
CGGTCCCGAGCGTCGCGCCGAGCACGAGCCCGAGCTCGGCGGAGGCGTCGTGGAGGCGCCGCCGGCGGTCACGGCCCTCGGTGCGCTCCGCGGCCATCTCCGGACGCCCCGGGACGATTTCCAGCCCTCGAACGTCGTCTGGTCGATGTTCCCGCCGCTCGATCCCCCCTACGCCACGACCCCGAAGGGCAAGCGCCGGAAGCTCGGCAAGCGCGAGCGGCGCGAGGCCAAGGCGGCGCGCGCCCTCGAGGCGCTCCCCACATGGCTCCGCAGCGTGGGGGTACCGAGCGTCGAAGCCGCCGAGTGAGCGTTGCCAGGCCCGCCGCCCGCCTGCTAACGAAGCAGCATGAAGGGTTCGCCGGTCGTCATCGACCTGCTCAACGAGCTACTCGTGGCCGATCTGACGGCCTCCGACCTCTACCTCTACTGCGCCCGGGAGCTCTCGGACCGCGGCTACCACCGCCTCGCCGCGATGTTCCAGCACGAGTCCGAGCACGAGCGTGAGCACGCCGAGAAGCAGGCCGATCGCATCATCTTCCTCGAGGGTCAGCCGGAGCTCGCCAAGCGCATGCCGGTGACCTACCCGGAGGGCGCCGAGGCCATGCTCCGCATGAGTCTCGACTACGAGGTCGACGTCGCGAAGAAGCTCCGCACGGCCATCACCACCTGCGACGCCGAGGGCGATCCGGGGACGCGGATGCTCCTCGAGACGCTCCTTCGCGAGACCGAGGAGGACCACATCCTCTGGCTCGAGGCGGAGCTCGACGTCATCGGCGACATCGGCGTCCCGCTCTACCTCTCGAAGCAGATGGGCGCGAAGCCCGCGCCGGCCTGAGGGGCGGTCGAGCGTTCCGACGCGGGGCGCCGCCCACCTTTCCCCGCCTTTCACGACCCTTGCCTACATCGCCCCTCCTCGCCGATAACGGGGAGATGGGAGGTGAGGATGAGGAATTGGACGTGGTGCGCATGGGCGTGCCTGGGAGCGCTGGCGCTCGGCTGCGGTGACGACGACGCGGCGCCGAGCGACGGCGGCGCGGTGGACATGGCGGAGGCCGATGAAGGGGCCGCGGGCACGACCGCGACCTTCATGGTGCGCGTCGAGTCGGCGACGGACGAGAGCCCCCTCGCGGGGGTGAACGTCGCCTTCGAGCCAGCCGGCGGTGAGCGCGTCGAGGGCATGACCGACGCCGCGGGCATGCTCGCGCTCGAGCTGACCTACACGGAGGAGCGCTTCTCGGGCGTGGCGGCCATCTAGGGCTACCTCGTCGCGGCCTTCGACGGGCTGAGCCTCGAGGAGTTCGAGGAGCTCCTCGCGCTACCGCTACGGCTCACGGAGCTCGACCCGGCCCCGGACACGGAGAGCACGCGCGTGCTGCTGAGCGCGACGGGCGTCCCCCGCCTCGGCCGCTACTGCCTCGCCTTCGGGCAGTACCAGGCGAACTGCTTTCAGCCCATGATGCCCGTCGACACGCGCATCTCGCCGGCGCAGGAGGCCCTCTACGCCGACTATGCCTTCGCGGCCGCTTATGAGCAGGACGGCTCGCTCTACGACTTCGCGCGCGTCGAGTGGGTCTTCAGCGAGGGCCGAAGGACGCTCGAGATCGCCTTCGACGGCGAGCTCGACGACGAGCCCGTCGTCACCGACTGGACCCTCCGCCTCCCGGCCGATGCCGAGAGCCCTTACCGGACCAGCACGCCGGCGGAGACGTGGCTCGGCTGGTTGGTCGGCGTCGAGCCCGGCACCTACCTCTCGGCCACGGCCATGTCCGACGTGGTCGTGGGCGAGGAGACGATCACCTTCCGGACCCACGAGTTCCCGGCCGAAGGCGAGCTGCTCTGGGCCATGGCGCCCCTCGTCGACTTCACGCCGCCGGTCACCCAGACCTTCCGCTGGTTCTCCGAGCGCCCGGACCCGAGCGAGGAGCTCACGTTCCTCGACGCTCCCCGGCTCACGGCGGGGGACACCTGGGACGCCGAGTTCGGCTGGACGGCCCCCGCGGACGACGTGGACCGCTACAACATCCTTATGCAGGTTGGGGCGGGCCGCACCGTGGTGGTGCTCGTTGCGAGCGGGGACGCCACCTCGGCCCAGGTGCCGGAGCTCCCGAGCGGCTACGACCCGAGCGTGTCCTTCCCCATCGAGGGCGCCGGAGGGCTCGCGCAGGTCATTGCGTTCCGCGGCGACTTCCCGAACCCCGCGGAGGCGACGGGCGAGCCCTTCGCCGTCGATGGCGAACGGGCCACGGGGCCCTCGAGGCCCTTCACCTGGTAGCGCCGCGCGGGCTCACTCCGCCGCGCGGGCGAGCGTGCGGCGGAGCTGGGACTCGAGGTAGTCGACGACCCGCTCGAACGGGTCGAAGCCGTGCGCCTCGGCGATGGCCGGGCGCAGGTTCGAGTTCGCGTTCACGTCGTAGAACACGGGCTTGCCGTCGACCCAGGCGTACTCGAGGCCGCCCACGTCGAGGCCTCCGGCCGCCACGATGCGCCGGCCGGCCTCGACGGCCTCCGCGGGCACCTCCGGGAAGTCGAAGAACTCGACCTTGGGCCCCGCCGGCACCGCGCACACGCCCTCGGCGCCGTCCACCGGGTGGCAGACCTCGCTCGGGCAGAGGTTGAAGGCGCCGTTCGAGACCACGCGCATCGCGTAGAGCAGCTCGCCGCCCAGGAACTCCATGCGGACGATGCCCTGCGCCGGGTCGTAGTCGAGGAGCTCCTGGAGGAGCAGCACCGGGTCCGGCGTGAAGAGGTCCGGGTGGGTTCGGACGACCTCGCGCACGTCTTCGAGGCTCTCGACGCGGTGCATGCGCGCGCCGCTCCCGCCCTGGTCCGGCTTGATGAGCGCCGGGAAGGGGAAGGGCGTCTCCTGCGCGGCGAGCGCCGCCTCGAGCCCGTCCACATCGTGGAAGACGAGCGTGCGCGGCCCGCGGATCCCCAGGCGACGGAGCAGCGCGAGCTGCGCCGCCTTGCTCAGCTCGAGGGCGAAGGCCCGGTGCCCGTTGAGCACGGGCATGCCCGCCGCCTCGAAGGTGCGGAGCAGCGTGAGCGCGTGGGGGATCGCCCGCCCGTTGCCGCGGACGTAGGCGCTCGGGCTGGCCTGGTTGAACACCAGCTGCGCCGCGGGGAGCGCCGCCGGGTCGAAGGCCGCCGACTTGAGGTCGAAGGCCGCCCAGGAGTGGCCACGCGCCTCGAGGACGTCGAAGAGTGGCCGCTGCCACTCGGGGTGCTCGTAGAGGACCAGGAAGTCGATCTCACGCATCGGAATGGTGCGGGTATGCGGGAGATGTCCCCCGTTGTCGAGTGGAAAACTGCGGCAACCAGCCGAAAACGCCATATTTAAGCACTTTATTAGTGCGACAATTGACGCTTGCTGGCCCTTGACCGTCGAGGCGGCCTAGGGTGGGTCGATGCCTCCGGCGAGCCCGGCCTTCGACGCGCAGGTCGCGCGTTTCCTCGACCACCTCGCGCACGAGCGCCGCCTCGGGGCTCGAACCGTCCGCGAATACGGACGGGATCTCGGCCAGCTTCGGGGCTTCCTCGAGCGGGGCGGGCATCCTCTCGACGCGACGCATCTCGATGGCCTCGTGCTCCGGAGCTTCCTGGCGAGCCTGCATGGGACGCTCGCGCCCGCGAGCCTCGGGCGGAAGGTGTCCGCCCTGCGCGCCTTCTATCGGTATCTCCGGGCGCGGGGCGAGGTCAGCGGCAACCCGGCGCTCGTGCTGCAGCGCCCGAAGCAGCGGAAGGACCTGCCGCGCTTCGTGACCGTGGAGGATGCCTTCCGGGTCATGGACGCCCCCGCGGCCGAGGAGGGCTGGCCGGCACGGCTTCGGCGCCGCGACGCTGCGCTCCTCGAGCTGCTCTACGGCACGGGCATCCGCGTCGGCGAGGCGGCGGGCCTGACCCTGGCCCGCGTGGACCTCCGGTCGGGCGAGGTGAAGGTGCTCGGCAAGGGCGACAAGGAGCGCGTCGTGCCCCTCGGACGCGCGGCCCGCGAGGCGCTCCGGGCCTACCTCGAGGTGCGCTCCGAGTTTCGGAGCCGTGCGCGGCCGCCGCACGCCGAGGCGTTCTTTCTCGGGCGCTACGGTACGCCGCTCACCGCGCGGCAGATGCAGCGCGTGGTGCAACGCCATGGCGCGCTCGGCGCCGCGCGTGGCGATCTGCACCCGCATGCGCTGCGCCACAGCTTCGCGACGCACCTCCTCGACGCCGGCGCCGACCTCCGCTCGATCCAGGAGCTTCTGGGTCACGCCAGCCTCTCCACGACGCAGCGCTACACGCACGTGAGCGTGGACCGGCTTCAGCGCGTGCACGCCGAGGCGCACCCGCTCGGGGACCGCGTTGACACCCCCGAGGGCGCTCCTTAGCTTGCGCGTCCCTTGCCGGACGACCCCGCGTTTCGCAGCACCACCATCGTCGCCGTGCGCAAGGACGGCGTGGCCGCCATGGCCGGCGATGGCCAGGTATCCCTCGGCCAGACCGTCATGAAGGGCTCGGCCCGGAAGGTGCGGCGCATCCACGAGGGCCGCGTCGTCGTCGGCTTCGCGGGCGCGACGGCGGACGCCTTCACGCTCCTCGAGCGCTTCGAGCAGAAGCTCCAGGAGCGCAGCGGCGGGGGCCTGCGGCGCGCGGCCGTCGAGCTCGCCAAGGACTGGCGCACCGACCGCTACCTGCGGCGCCTCGAGGCGATGATGATCGTGATGGACGATCAGCTCACGCTGCTCCTCAGCGGCACGGGCGACGTCATCGAGCCGGACGAAGGCGTCATCGCCATCGGCTCCGGCGGGAGCTACGCCCTGGCGGCGGCCCGAGCGCTGCTTCGCCACACGGACAAGGGCGCGGCGGAGGTGGCGCGGGAGTCGCTCCGCATCGCCGCGGAGATCTGCGTCTACACGAACGACGCGATCGTCCTCGAGACCCTCGGAGAGGCATGAGCACCAACTTCACGCCCCGGGAGATCGTCAGCGAGCTCGACCGCTACATCGTGGGCCAGCGCAAGGCCAAGCGCGCCGTCGCCGTCGCGCTCCGCAACCGCTGGCGCCGCCAGCAGGTGCCCGACGAGCTCCGCGACGAGATCGCGCCGAAGAACATCATCATGATCGGCCCGACGGGCTGCGGGAAGACCGAGATCGCTCGGCGCCTCGCGAAGCTCGCGCGCGCGCCCTTCGTGAAGGTCGAGGCCTCGAAGTTCACGGAGGTCGGTTACGTCGGCCGGGACGTCGAGTCGATGATCCGGGACCTCGTCGAGGCCGCCATCCAGATGGTGCAGGCCGAGGCCGTCGAGGACGTGAAGGTCCGCGCCGAGGAGCTCGCCGAGGACAAGCTGGTCCGCATGCTCGCGGACCAGCTCCACCCCGTCAGCGCCGCGCCGGCGTCGGCGCCGAAGGGCGGTCCCGGTCAAATGTTCGGTCCCTTCGTCGTGAACTCGAAGCAGGGCCCAGCGCACCCCGAGGACCGGCTGGCGGCCATCCGCGCGCAGCTCCGGGCCGGCGCCCACGACGACGCGGAGCTCGAGCTCGACGTCCAGGACACGGGCAACCCCTTCATGACCATCTTCGGCCAGAGCGGCATGGAGGAGATGAACCTGAAGGACATGCTCCAGCAGATGCCGGGCTTTCAGGGGCGCACGAAGCGCCGGCGCGTGAAGGTCCCCGAGGCGAAGACGCTCCTCCAAGACCAGGAGGCGCGGAAGCTGGTGGACATGGACGCGGTCCAGCGCGATGCGATCACGCGGACCGAGCAAGCGGGCATCGTCTTCCTCGACGAGATCGACAAGGTCGCGGGCCGGAGCGCCGGAGGGCAGGGGCCCGATGTGTCCCGCGAGGGCGTGCAGCGCGACCTGCTCCCCGTGGTCGAGGGCTCGACGGTGAGCACGAAGTACGGGCCCGTCCGCACGGACCACGTGCTCTTCATCGCCGCCGGCGCGTTCCACATCGCGTCGGTGGCCGACCTCATCCCCGAGCTCCAGGGCCGCTTCCCCATCCGCGTCGAGCTCGACGCGCTCGACAAGGACGACTTCGTCCGCATCCTCCGCGAGCCGAAGGGGGCCCTCACGCGCCAATACGAGGCGCTGATGCGCACCGAGGGCGTGACCCTCTCCCTCGACGAGGGCGCCATCGAGGCCATCGCCGAGTACGCCGCGGCGGCCAACGAGAAGGCCGAGAACATCGGCGCGCGCCGCCTCGCGACGGTCATGGAGGCGCTCCTCGAGGAGCTCAGCTTCAAGGCTTCGGAGCTGGGCGAGACCACGGTCGCCGTCGACCGGGCCTACGTCGAAGAGCGCCTCGAGCCCATCGCCAGCAAGAGCGAGCTCGCGAAGTACATCCTCTGAGCGCCGGGCGCCCGGCCGTCTCCGTCGTCGCGCCCGGCCGAGCGCCGGTGTATAGCGCGGCTCATGGAGTCGATGGCCCTCAAGGCGGCCGTGCTCATCGAGGCGCTGCCCTACATCCAGAGCTTCCACGGCGACATCTTCGTCGTGAAGTACGGCGGGCACGCGATGGTCGACCCGCAGCTCCGCGACTCCTTCGCCCGGGACGTCGTGCTCATGAAGTACGTGGGCATGCACCCCGTGGTCGTGCATGGCGGGGGGCCGCAGATCGACGAGAAGCTCGCGGACCTCGGCGTCGTCAGCGAGCGCCTCGACGGGCTCCGGGTCACCGACGAGCGGACCATGGAGGTCGTCGAGATGGTCCTCGGCGGGAAGATCAACCAGGAGATCGTCTCGCTCATCGGCCACCACGGCGGGCGCTCCGTCGGTCTGACCGGCCGCGACGACCGCTTCATCCGCGCCGAGAAGGTCGCGCAGATGCGCACCAAGAAGGGCCGCATGGTGGACCCCGGGCGGGTGGGCGCCGTGCGTCACGTGAACCCGGACGTCGTGCTCGACCTCGTGGAGAACGGCTTCGTGCCGGTCATCGCGCCGGTGGCCGTCGACGACGAGGGGCGCTCCTTGAACGTCAACGCGGACACCGTCGCGGGCAAGGTGGCCGAGGCGCTTCAGGCGCGGAAGCTCGTGCTGATGACCGACATCGAGGGGGTCCGCGGCGAGGGCGGCGAGGTGATCAGCTCCCTCGACGCCGAGCGCATCGAGCACCTCACAGAGGCCGGCGTCATCAGCGGCGGCATGATCCCGAAGACCCAATGCGCCCTCGAGGCCATCTTCGGCGGTGTCGAGAAGGCCCACATCATCGACGGCCGGAAGAAGCACGCCGTGCTGATGGAGATCTTCACCGACGAAGGCATCGGCACGGAGATCACGCGCTAGTACCCCGCTGGCCGCAAAGGTCGGGCGGTCGTGGGAGCCGTGCTACACCACCGCCCCTCATGACGGTCCGGCACCTGCTCACGCTCGAGGATCTCTCGCCCGCGGAGCTCGCCACGCTCCTCGAACGAGCGGCGGCGCTCCGAACGCTACGCGGCGACGCGGCGCACCCCCGTCCGCTCGCCGGCCGCAGCGTCGCCGTCGTGCTCGAGAAGGCGTCCACGCGGACCCGCCTCTCCTTCGAGGTGGGCATCCACGAGCTGGGCGGGCAGGCGCTCACGGTCATGGCGCAGCAGACGCAGATGGGTCGCGGCGAGCCCATCGAGGACACGGGACGCATGCTCTCGGGCTTCGTCCATGGCGTCGTCTACCGCACCTACGCGCAGGCGCGCCTCGAGGCCCTCGCCGGGTCCTGCTCCGTGCCCGTGATCAACGGGCTCACGGACACCTTCCATCCGTGTCAGCTCCTCGCCGATCTGATGACGGTGCGCGACGCCTTCGGCGAGGTCGCCGGGCGCCCGGTGGCGTGGATCGGCGACGGGAACAACATGGCGCACAGCTGGATCCTCGCCGCCGGGCTCGCGGGCTTCCCCCTACGCCTCGCGTGTCCCGCAGGATACGAGCCCGAGGCCGCCGTGCTCGCGCGCGGCGAGGCCCTCGGCGCCGACGTGAAGGTCGTGCGGGACGACGCCGAGGCCGCCGAGGGGGCCGCCGTGGTGACCACGGACGTCTGGGCCTCGATGGGTCAGGAAGAGGAGCAGGCCGAGCGCGAAAAGGCCTTCGCCGGCTACCAGGTCGACGCGGCGCTGATGGGGCGGGCGCGGGAGGACGCGATCTTCCTCCACTGCCTGCCGGCGCACCGTGGCGAGGAGGTGAGCGCCGAGGTCATCGACGGTCCCTGGTCGCGGGTCTTCCCCGAGGCCGAGAACCGGCTGCATGCCCAGAAGGCGCTCCTCGAGCTCCTGCTCGGCGCCTGACGCACGGAGCGCGGGCCCACCAGCGCGCCCGGGGTGATAAGGTCGTCCCGGGCCGGGGGACCATTGGACGAATCGAGGATCCCAAAGCTGGTCGATGGTGTGGATCTGACCACGCTGCCCATCGACCCCTTCGAAGGGTTCGTGCTCTCGCGCGTCGACGGCGTCTCGACGGTGGAGGATCTCGCGGACACCACCGGAGAGAGCGCGGAGCGCCTCGTCACCATCCTCGAGCGTCTGACCGGGCTCGGGGCCGTGGAATGGGACGAGCCGACGCCGCGGCGTCCGACCACCCGACCGCCCGCGGAGAAGGTCCTCGGTACGCCGGCGACTTCGCCCCGTCCCTCGTCGCCCCCGCGGCGGCGCACCACGTCGCGCGGGTCCATCGCGCCGCCCCGGCCGCCCTCCACCCCGCCGGAGGGCCCGGCCTCGGCGACCTCGCGCTCGCCCTCGTCGTCGCCGGGCCATCGCTCGCCCTCCTCGTCGCCGGGGCACCGCTCGCCTTCGTCATCGCCGAAGCAGCCGATGCCCTCCTCGTCGCCGGGGCACCGGTCGCCCTCGTCGTCCCCCGAGCACCGTTCGCCCTCTTCGTCCCCCGAGCACCGTTCGCCCTCGTCGTCGCCCGAGCACCGTTCGCCCTCGTCGCGGCCGAAGCGTCGGCCCCCTTCGTCGCCGCCGCCCGCGTCCGCTCAGCGCGCGTCGGAGCGCCCGCCGCGGCCCCCACGTCCGCCGGAGGTGCGCGCCGGGACCTCGGGCGGGACGCCCCGCAAGCCTCCCCGTTCCTCCCAGCCCGAGCCGACGCCGAGCGGCGGGGTGACCCGGCCGAAGCGGCTCGCGAAGCGTTCCCTTCCCTACGACCCGGCGGAGCTCGAGGAGAAGGCCGAGCTCCCGCTCGAGCGCAAGAAGGAGATCCTCGAGCGCTTCCATCGGGCAGACGAGGTCGACCACTACGAGGCCCTCGAGGTGCCCCGGGACGCGGAGAAGAAGGATATCCGCGCCGCCTACTTCCGCCTCTCGAAGCAGTTCCACCCGGACACGCTCTACGGAAAGGAGCTCGGCTCCTTCAAACAGAAGATGGAGCGCGTCTTCAAGCGGCTGACCGAGGCCTACGAGGTCCTCGGGAAGAACAAACGCCGGCGCCAATACGACGAGTACCTCGCGCTCAAGGACCGCACCTCGGCCATCCGGATGGGCCTGGAGCAGGGTGAGGCTGCCGCCGAGCGGGTCGCCAGCGAATCGCAGCCCCCGGCGGCACCGGAGCCGGAAGACGGTCCGGCGGCGGATCCCTCACCCGAGGCGTCGGGCGCCGCGCCGGCGGACCGCGCGGAGACGTCGGGGGCGGAGAGTGCTCCGGGCGCGAAACCGAGCGCGGCGCCGAGCGGCGCGGACGCAGAGGCTCGACGCCAGCGCGCGCGGCAGCTTCTGGAGCGCCGGCTCCGGAGCGCGACGGGGCATCGCCGGCCGCCCAGCGCGCCTGGCGCGTCGAAGGAGCCCCCGCTCGCCCCGGCCGCGTCGAAGCAGCAGGTGCTCCGGAAGCTCACGGGCTCGCTCCGCCAGGCGGCCGCCCTGACCGGGGGCGCGAGCCGCTTCGAGGCGTACGTGCGCGCAGCCGAGCAGGCGGCGGAGAAGGGCGACCTCGTCACGGCGGTGAACTCCTTCCGCCTCGCGCTGGCCATGGAAGACGGCCACGAGGACGTCCG
>JBCDGX010000164.1:0-9941 GCA_038750805.1 Myxococcota bacterium | reverse complement strand
GGCGAAGGGAGCGTCCAGTTCCACGCCAAGACGCCGCAAACCATCCAGGGCGCCAAGGTCTTCGCCGTCTACGGCAAGGGCGGCATCGGGAAGAGCACGACATCGTCGAACCTCTCGGTGGCGTTCTCGAAGCTCGGTAAGCGCGTGCTCCAGATCGGTTGCGATCCCAAGCACGACTCGACCTTCACGCTGACGAAGAGGCTCCAGCCCACGGTCATCGACGTCCTCAAGGAGGTCGACTTCCACGGCGAAGAGCTCCGGCCCGAGGACTTCGTGGTCGAGGGCTATGGCGGCGTGATGTGCGTCGAGGCCGGCGGGCCTCCGGCGGGCACGGGCTGCGGCGGCTACGTCGTCGGCCAGACCGTGAAGCTGCTCAAGGAGCACCACCTCCTCGAGGACACGGACGTCGTCCTCTTCGACGTGCTCGGCGACGTGGTCTGCGGCGGCTTCGCGGCGCCGCTCCAGCATGCGCAGCGGGCGCTGATCGTCGCAGCGAACGACTTCGACTCGATCTTCGCGATGAACCGCATCGTGCAAGCCATCGAGGCGAAGTCGAAGAACTACCAGGTGCGCCTCGGCGGGGTCATCGCGAACCGCTCGGAGCAGACCGACCAGATCGACCGCTACGCGGACGCGGCGGGCCTCCGGCGCCTCGCGCACATCCCCTCGCTCGACGTCATCCGCCGGAGCCGCCTCAAGAAGGCGACGCTCTTCGAGATGGAGCCCTCGCCGGAGCTCGAGGCCGTGCAGAACGAGTACCTCCGCCTCGCCGCGGAGCTCTACGCCGGCGTCGACGCGCTCGCGCCCTCGCACATGGAGGACCGCGAGATCTTCGACTTCCTGGGATTCGAGTGACGGCCTTCGAGTGAGCCGGTCAGCGAGCACGCCATGAACCACGCCGCCTCCCCCGACAGCTCGACGCGCTACGACACGCGCCGAAACCAGCTCGAGGAGTACTTCGACAAGACCGCCGTCGACGCCTGGGCCGCGCTCACGAGCGACGCCCCGGTCTCGAAGATCCGCGCGACGGTGCGCGCCGGTCGCGACCGCATGCGGGCGCTCCTCCTCTCCTACCTGCCCGACGACCTGCGCGGGCAGCGCGTCCTCGACGCGGGCTGCGGCACGGGAGCGCTCGCCCAGGAGGCCGCCAAGCGCGGCGCCGAGGTCGTCGCCGTGGACATCTCGCCCACGCTCGTCCAGCTGGCTCGGGAGCGCGTGCGCGTGCCCGAGGGTTCCGGGAGCGTGCGCTTCGAGGTCGGCGACATGACCTCCATCGAGCACGGGCGCTTCCACTGGATCGTCGCCATGGACTCGCTCATCCACTACGAGGCCGACGATCTGGTCGACCTCGTAGTGCGCCTCGCCGCGCGGGCGCACCTGGGCCTCGCGTTCACCTTCGCGCCGCGCACGCCGCTCCTCGCGGCCATGCACACGATCGGCAAGGCGTTCCCCCGCGGGAACCGCTCGCCGGACATCGTGCCCATCTCCGAGAAGACGCTGCGCAAGCGTCTCTCCGCGCGCGACGAGCTCCCGCTGAGCCTCGGGCGCTCGGAGCGCATCGAGAGCGGCTTCTACACCTCGCAGACCCTGGAGCTCGTGCGCGCATGAACGACGAGCGGCCGCGTTCGATGGTGGATCTCTGGCGGACCCTCGGGCCGAAGGCGCTGCCCTTCGCCGACGCGGCGTCCGACGAGCTCCCCCTCGGCCGGCTGCTCCGGCTCTCGCTCTTCCAGGTCTCCGTCGGCCTCGTCCTCGTGCTCCTGAACGGGACGATCAACCGCGTGATGATCGTGGAGCTGGGCATCCCGGCGTGGATGGTGGCGGCGCTCGTCGCGCTCCCGATCCTCTTCGCGCCGGCCCGCGCGCTCATCGGCTACCGCTCGGACGCCTACCGCTCGGCGCTGGGCTGGAGGCGCGTGCCCTTCCTCTGGATGGGCTCGCTGATCCAGTTCGGCGGCCTCGCCATCCTGCCCTTCTCGCTCATGCACCTGAGCGGAGGCGCGGCGAACGCGCCCGTGTGGCTCGGCGAGGTCTCGGCGGCCGTGGCCTTCCTCCTCATCGGCGTCGGCATGCACACGGTGCAGACGGCGGGCCTGGCCCTCGCCACGGACATCGCCCCGGAGGACACGCGCCCGCGCGTCGTCGCGCTCCTCTACGTGATGCTCCTCGTCGGCATGGTCGGCGCCTCGCTCTTCTTCGGCGCCGCCCTCGAGCCCTTCGGCTACGAGCGCCTCGTCCAGGTCATCCAGGGCTGCGCCGTCATCACGCTCCTCTGCAACCTCGCCGCGCTCTGGAAGCAGGAGCAGCGGGGCCAGTACAAGAAGGACCGGCCGGCCGAGCCTTCCTTCCGGGAGTCCTTCCGCTCGCTCTCCAAGGGCCGGGCCGGGCGCCTCCTCTGGGCCGTGGGCTTCGGCGGCGCGGGCTTCGCCATGCAGGACATCCTGCTCGAGCCCTACGGCGGCGAGATGCTCGGTATGTCCGTGTCGGGCACCACGCTCCTCACCGCGCTCATGGCCGGGGGCACGCTCGTCGGCCTCTTCCTCGCCGCGCGCTCGCTCTCCCGAGGCGAGGACCCGCACCGCCTCGCCGCCCTGGGCGTGCTCTGGGGCATCGCGGGCTTCTCAGCGGTCATCTTCGCCGCGCCTCTCGGGTCGGTGATGCTCTTCCAGGCGGGCACCGTCGTCATCGGTTTCGGTGGCGGATGGTTCTCCGTAGGCACCTTGATCGCGTCCATGGGCGCCTCGGAAACCGGAAACAACGGCGTCGCCATTGGCGCCTGGGGTGCCGTGCAGGCCACCGTGGCCGGCCTCGGGATCGCGGCCGGCGGCGCGCTCCGAGACGGCATCCAGGGCCTCGCCATCGCGGGCGATCTAGGCCCGGGCCTTCGCGAGGCCTACGTCGGCTATAGCTTCGTCTACCACCTCGAAATCGCTCTTCTCTTCGGGACCCTCGTGGCTATCGGGCCGCTCGTTCGCGCCGGACGACGCCCCCCGACCCGCTTCGGTCTCGCCGAGCTTCCGAACTGAGCTCACGCCCCGGGAACCCTCAACCGACGAATCCAAGTCATGATTACCGAACACATCGACTTCGCCCTGGTCGTCCTCTATCTCTTCTGGGCTTTCTTCTTCTGGCTCATCTACACGATCCGCCGTGAAGATCGCCGCGAGGGCTACCCGCTCGAGGCGGATTCCCCCCGCCGGGTCGGCCGGACGCGCAACTACCTGATTCCGCCGCCGAAGCGCTACGTCCGGCCGGACGGGTCGACCTACGACGCGCCCAACTTCGAGCGCGACGAGCGCGAGTTCCCGCTCCAGCGGGCCATGTTGGCCAACGGCAACCCGAGCGAGCCCGTCGGCGATCCCATGCTCGCGAGCGTGGGCCCGGGCGCCTACGCGGAGCGCGAGCACCACGTGGAGCTCCTCATCGATGGGCGCGACCAGATCGTCCCGATGCGCACCGACGAGGAGTACTCGGTCGTCGGGGGCGCGGACGTGCGCGGCTGGGATCTGATGAGCGCCGACGGCGAGGTCGCCGGCAAGATCACGGACATCTGGGTCGACCGCGCCGACATGCTCGTGCGCTACCTCGAGTTCGAGCTCAGCGATGCCGCGAAGGGCGAGGGCGAGGGCGGCGCGCGCCTCGTGCCCATCCAGATGGGTCTCGTCCGCTCGAAGCGCGAGTGCTTCGAGGTCGAGGCGATGCAGCTCGACCAGTTCAAGCACGTGCCCACGCTCGCCGAGCCGACGCGCGCCACGGTCGACGAGGAGGAGCGCATCGGCGCCTACTACGCCGGCGCGCGCCTCTACGCGACGAAGCGCCGGCGGGAGCCTCTCGTATGAGCGAGCACCCCGAGCTGGAGCCCGTGCACGGGCTCCCGAAGAAGCTACCGCCCGGCGAGGTCGTGCTCTGGCAGGGCCGGCCGGTGTGGACCTCGCTCGCGCAGCAGGTCTTCAAGCTCCGCTGGCTCACCTTCTACTTCGCCCTGCTCGTGGTGGCGCGCATCAGCGTGGCCGTCGCCGAGAACCAGGGGGAGCTCGGGGGCAGGCACGTGGGCCACATGATCGTGCTCTTCGCGGGCTGCCTCGGGCTCCTGGCGTTCATCGGCTGGATGCACGCGAAGGTCACCGTCTACACGATCACCAACCGGCGCATCGTGATGCGCATCGGCGTGGCGCTCTCGCTGCACCTGAACCTGCCCTTCAAGCGGATCACGGCGGCGGACCTCGTGCTCCGGAGCGACCGCGACGGAGACATCGTGCTCCGCCTGACGGCGCCGGACCGGGTGCGCTGGATGGTGCTCTGGCCGCACGCGCGCGGCATCGTCGCGGCGCGCCCGGCCCTCCGCTCGCTTCGGAACCCGAAGGAGGTGGCGGAGATCCTCAAGGACGCCGTCGCCCGCTGGGCCGACGGTGAGGAGAGCGCGCTCGAGGTGGCGCGCCGCCCCGTCGAAGCACGCCCGGCACCCACGACGGACGCGGGCCTCGGCGCCCCCGTGGCCGTGAGCCGCTGAAGGAGTCGTCATGGGTGAGCATCACGACGACATCAACATCCCGAAGCCGGTGCTCGGCGCGGTCGGCGCGCTGATGCTGACCAGCCTCGTGATCGCCGGCATGGCGCGTAGCGCTCGCGTCGAGGCCGCCGCTCGTGCGGCGGAGGCTCGCCCCGAGGTCGCCGTCCTGTTCCAGTTCGGGGAGAAGGACGACGGAAGCCTCGAGGTGCGCCGCGAGCCCCACGGAGAACCGGTGGCCATCGCGCCCGAGAGCGAGGGTTTCGTTCGCGGCGTCCTCCGGACCTTCTCCCGTACCCGGCAGCGCGAAGGCGTCGGCGAGGACGCGCCCCTCGAGCTCGGCCTCTACGGCGACGGCAAGCTCGTGCTGGCGGATCCGACGACGGACGAGCGCATCGAGCTGGACTCCTTCGGACCCACCAACCGAGGCGCTTTCGCGCGCTTCTTCGAGGATCGGCGATGAGCTTCTTCGCGCATTCCTTCGAGGTGCCCTGCACGCTCCGCATCGCGCATACGATGGAGGAGCTCACGGCGAACGTGGAGCTCGACGGCGTCGAGCCCGAACCCGGTGACTCCGTGCTCGTGCATGGCGAGGCGCCGATCACCCGCTTTGGAGAGGTGCTGGTCGAGCGCCGCCGCGCAACCGTGAAGCGCGCCGGTTGGCTCGAGCGCACGTGGACCCGGCTCACTGGGGATTTGGAAGCCCTCGAGCTCCTCGAGGTCAGCTTCACGGACAGGAGAACGCTATGACGACGATGACGGCGGCGGCAGCGGCTACTGCGCCGAACGAGGTCACGGAGATGGCCACGGAGACGACGGCGCTCAGCCCGCGTTTCTACACGACCGACGTGAAGGCGATGAACGAGCTCTCGGTCGAGGCCGTTCGCGCCGAGTGGGACAAGCTCATGGCGGAGTTCGCGGCCGACAAGAACTTCGGTCATTTCAAGCGGACCGACGACTGGGCCTTCGACCCCAACGACCTCCCGGAGGATCTCCGGAAGGAGCTCACGGACTTCATGGTGAGCTCGCTGACGGCGGAGTTCTCGGGCTGCGTGCTCTACGCGGAGCTCCACAAGAAGGGCTTCGACCCGGACATGAAGACGCTCTTCAAGTTCCTCGCGCGCGACGAGTCGCGCCACGCGGGATTCATCAACGAATGTCTCCGCGACTTCGGCGTCCAGGTCGACATGGGCTTCCTGGTTCGCGAGAAGAAGTACACGCACTTCTCGCCGAAGTTCATCCTCTACGCGACCTACCTCTCCGAGAAGATCGGCTACGCGCGGTACATCCGCATCTACCGGCACCTCGAGCAGAACCCGGACCACCAGTTCCACCCGATCTTCCAGAAGTTCTTCCGGTGGTGCAACGACGAGTTCCGCCACGGCGAGGCCCTCGCGCTCATCCTCCGCGCGAACCCGAAGCTCCTCCGCGGTCACAACCGCATGTGGATCCGCTTCTTCCAGCTCGCGGTCTTCACGACGATGTACGTCCGCGACCACACGCGGCCGGCCTTCCACCGCGCCCTCGGCATCGACCCGGAGGAGTACGGCATGGACGTCTTCCGGATCACCGCGGAGATCTCGAAGCAGGTCTTCCCGGACATCCTCGACGTGGACAACCCGAAGTTCCTCGCCGGGCTCCGGAAGATCCACGAGCTCGCGCTCCGCATCGACGCCAGCAAGAAGAAGGGCTTCTTCGGCAAGCTCCGGGCCATCCCCCTGCAGCTCGGCGTCGGCGTCCGCTTCCTCAAGCTCCTCTTCCTTCCGACGCAGGCGAACGCCCTGCCGGAAGAGATTCGCGTCGCACCCGCCTGGTGATGGGATGAGCCCGCACGCAGCGGCAGCGCTTTACGTCGTGGCGGCCTGGTGGATCAGCACCGGGCTCGTGCTGCGGCTCGTGTGGCTCGGCCGGTCGACGCACCGGTGGAGCCTGGCGCTGGCGAGCGGGCTTTCCCTGGTGGGTCTGGGCGGCGTGGCCTGGGCGGCGTGGCACCCCACGCCCCTCGCGGCCTACGTCGGCTTCGCGTGCGCGCTCCTGGTCTGGGGCTGGCACGAGCTCACGTTCCTGCTGGGCATCATCACCGGGCCGAGGCGCGCGCCCTGCCCGCCGGACGCGCGGGGATGGGAGCGCTTCCGCCTCGCGACGGCGACGCTGATCCATCACGAGGTGCTGCTCGCGCTGAGCGCCCTCGGGATCGTGATCCTGACCTGGGGCGCGCCGAACCAGGTCGCGACGCACACCTTCCTCGTCCTCTGGGCCATGCGCCTGTCGGCGAAGCTGAACGTCTTCCTCGGCGTCCGGAGCTTCAACGACGAGCTGGTCCCGGAGCGCCTCCGCTACCTGCTCGGCTACTTCACGCGGGATCGCCTCAGCCCGCTCATGCCCGCGTCCTTCGTACTCGGGGGCGGGCTCGCGGGCCTCGGCTTCCTCGAGGCGTTCGGAGCGGAGGCGACACCCTTCGTCGCGACGGGCCAGACGATGGTCGCGTCCCTGCTGCTGCTCGGGCTGCTCGAGCACGTCTTTCTGACCCTTCCGCTGCCCGACGCCTCCCTGTGGCGCTGGGCGACGAACGACTCGTCGTCGCGTTCGCGCAACGAAGAGGCCTCCGACGCGCCCGCTCGTCCCGCTGTACGCCCTCTGGGACCCAGCTTCCCGGGAAAGCTCCAGGAGGACGGTAGATGAGGGGCCCGATCCGCAATAGTCCCCGTTTGGGGGTCACGCTTCCGGGATATTTCTTCGAAAATATCTCAGATTTACCATCGGCACCTTCGATGTTTCCTCGGCCATGGACGCCGAGACGGGGGTGGTCGCCATGGGTAGGCGCGCACTTGGGGTGCAGTGGAATCGGGTCGTCTCGTACGTCGACCCCACGACTTGGTTCGGGCGAGGCGTCATCGCTCGGCCCCTGCGGCAAGAGCCGATGGGGGGCGAGCTCATGAGCGCCATCGAGGCTCAGATCATCCCGCGCTTGATGCTCGCGCATGGCGCGATGCAAGAGCAGCCGGCGAACGACACCGGGGCGCGGCTCTCGCTCTCGGCCGAAGAGGTCGCGCGCTGCGCGGACGTCGCCGTGCAGCAGGACATGAACGCGCTCATGCGGCAGCTCGAGGGGCTCGCGGCCGAAGGGGTGCCCGTCACCTCGCTCTTGCTCGATCTCCTCGCGCCCACGGCGCGCCTGCTGGGCGACCAATGGCTCCAGGACGAGCGCTCCTTCTTCGACGTGACGGTCGGCCTTGGCATGCTTCAGCGCGCCGTGGCCGCGCTCGGCCGCCAGAGCATGCCTCCCGTCGGCCACCGCGGGCTCATCGTCCTTCTCGCGGCCCCCGGAGAGCAGCACACGCTCGGCATTCACGTGCTCGGCGAGATCCTCCGGAACGAGGGCTGGGCGGCGCACGTGGAGCCCGGTCTCGACGCTGGCAGCCTGGTCGACATGGTCGCCAGCGAGCACGTGGCGATGGTCGGTATCTCGGTCAGCCACGCGGGCCTGATCGACTCCTTGTCTTCGCTCGTCCACGACGTTAGGCGTGCGTCCCTGAATCCGAGTCTCGGGGTCCTCGTTGGCGGGTGCGCGGAGCTCGAGACGAGCGCCGCCGAGCTTGGCGCGCTTTACTGTGCTTCTCCTGCCGACGCGCTGAGCTGGTTGGAACGGAACGTTCCGGCCCCCCACGTCGAAACCTGAGCGTTCCTTTCCCCGTCCCCTCTCCCGATGGAGCTCAACCGTGGAAGCCGCGACTGACGACCTCCCCACGCTGCTCGGCGAAGAGGCGCCCGTGGCGTCCCGGGTCGTGGCGTCTTCGTCCGACATCGCGCTCGTGGTGGACGACGAGGGGGTCATCGAGGACGTCTGGGTCGGGGCCTCGCTGCGCCCGCAGGCCTCCTGGTCGACGCTCGTCGGGAAGCGCTGGACCGACACGGTGCTCCGCGACAGCAAGCGCAAGGTCGAGCAGCTCCTGAAGGACGCCTTCGCCGGCCACACGACGAAGCCCCGCGAGGTGAACCTCCGCGTCGACGACGGCGGCGAGTTCCCGATCCGCTTCAGCGGCGCTCGCATCGACGACCGGCGGGTGATCCTGCCGGGCTCGGACCTGCGGCCGCTGGCGGAGCTTCAGCAGCGGCTCGTGAGCGCGCAGCAGGCCATGGACGTCGAGTACCGGCGGCTCCGGCAGGCGGACACGCGCTACCGCGTGCTCTTCCACGTCTGCTCGGAGGGCGTGCTCGTCGTGCGCGGCGACGATCGCACCGTGGTCGAGGCGAACCCGGCGGCGGCGACGCTCCTCGGCAAGCCCGTCGAGTCGCTCCAGGGCAAGGCCCTGCACTCGCTCTTCGCGACGGGATCGCGGGACCGGCTTTCGAGCTTCCTCGGCGCGATCGAGGCCGGGGCCGATACGACGGCGGAGCTCGATCCGCGGGAGGCGGACACGGTGCTCAGCGTCAGCGCCTCGACCTTCCGCCAGTCGGGCTCGGTGCTGCTGCTCATCCGCCTCTGGCCGACGGGCGCGCCGCGGGCCGCCGACGCTCGGGACGCGCGCCTGATGCGGGCGCTCGAAGTGCTCCCGGATGGCTTCGTCGTGACGACGGAGGACCTCCGGATCCTGAACGCGAACCCTTCGTTCTGCGAGCTCGTGCAGCGGACGGACGAGGCGCAGGTGATCGGCCGGGGCCTCGACGATTGGCTCGGGCGACCGGGCGTCGACCTGAACATCATCGTCGCGAACCTCCGCGAGCACGGGGTGGTCCGGGATTTCTCGACGATCATCCGGGGCGACTTCGGCTCCGAGCAGGAGGCTATCGTCACCGCCGTCTCCGCGCCGGACGGCGACGGCCAGAGCTTCGGCTTCACGATCCGGCCCGTCTCCTCGCGGGTGGCCGAGCCGCCGAGCTCGACCTTCCTCCCGCGGAGCGTCGAGCAGCTCCGGGGTCTCGTCGGGCGGGTCTCGCTCAAGGAGATCGTGAAGGAGTCCGCGGACCTCATCGAGCGCCTCTGCATCGAGGCCGCGCTCGACGTGAGCAGCAACAACCGGGCGGCCGCCGCGCAGCTCCTCGGCCTCAGCCGGCAGAGCCTCTACTCGAAGCTCCGGCGCCACAGCATCGGCGAGCCCTCGCCGACGAGCTGAGCGCCCTTCGTCGCCTCCGCAAGGAAAACGCCCCCTCGGTCAGGACCGAGAGGGCGTTCTCGCGTGTGCCCTCGCTCGCGCGACGGCGGTCGATGCCTCAGTTGTTCGGCAGGGCGCTGTTCGCGGAAGCGGTCGGCGTTCCACCCTCGCCCGGCTGACCCATCCAGTTGTACCGGTCGGTGCTCAGCAGGGTGAAGTGAATCACGAACGCAAGCGCGAAGAGGAAGAGGTGGAGACCAACGAAGGCCTGACGCGGATCGAAGATCAGCCAGATCTTGTGCATGTCGAATCTCTCCTCAGCCCAGCAGCGTCTGAGCCGT
>JBCDGX010000163.1:0-9960 GCA_038750805.1 Myxococcota bacterium | reverse complement strand
GTCGCCGGTGCCGAGGGGACCGCCCACGTTCATGCCCCAGCAGGACACCTGCCCAGCGGTGTCGACGGCGCAGGCGTGGCGCAGCCCGAGGGCGACCTGCGTGATGCCCGTGAGGGGAACGCCATCGGCGGACTCGAGCTGCGTCGCGAAGGGGCGGTTGCCCACGGAGCCGAGCGTGTAGAGGCTCCCGGTGCCCCCGCCGCTGTTGTCGCCACCCCAGCAGAACACGGAGCCGTCCGCGCCGCGGATCCCGCAGGTCGTGACGTCGATGTAGCAGCGTGAGTTGTTTCGGTTGCTGAGGCGCGAGACCCCCGTGAGCGGCGTGGTCGCGTCGATCATCACCTGCACCGCTTCCATCAGCGTGCGGCCGGTGCCCGTGGTCCCGTCGCCGAGCTCACCGAACTGCCCGCCGAGCGAGTTCTTCGCCCAGCACCACACCGTCCCGTCGTCGCGGAGCCCGCAGCCGTGGCGCCAGCCGTCCATGATCTCCACGACGCCCTCGAGGGGCACCCCCGGCGCCGTCTCCGCGAGGGCCTGGGGCGTGACGCCGGCGTAGACGACGCGGCCGTCCGGGCGGAGGTAGGTGTCGCCGTCGATCTCGACGACGCAGGAGCAGCCCTCGCCCCAGCAGACCTCGTCCATGCCGCAGGCGGGCCCCTCGCCGCACATCGCGGGCGGCATGTCCACGCCCGCGTCCGCGAGGCCCGCGTCGTCGGGACCAAGGTCCACGCCGGCATCGCCCCCGAGGTCGACGCCAGAATCCGCGCCCGCGTCCATGCCCGCGTCGAAGCCGGAGTCCGTGCCCGCGTCGGTGAGGGCACCGCCCGCGTCGGACCCCGCGTCGGGCGGGTCGAAGGTCATGTCAGCGTCGTCACCGCAGGCGACCAGGACGACGAGTACCAGCGAAGCTCCCCAACCCCTCATGCCTCTTGGGTATCACGACCCGGCGCCGGAAGCCGCCACGGGCATGTCGCGCGCCGCGCTGCGGCCTCGGGCCCAACCCAGGCTGTCGCCTCGGCCGAGGCACGCGACGAGCCTCGACCTAGAAGCACTCGACGAAGGACGCGAACACGCTCCCGGCGCCCCCGGTGTTCCGGACGCTCTGCCAGGCGACGAGCACGTCGTGGCGGCCGGGCGCGCTCGGGCCAACGGGGCGCGTCCGCACCTCCAGACGATTGCCCGTCTCGCCGGGCTCCTCGTGAAGGTCGAGGGGCTCTCGGGCGCCCCGACCCGCGTCGAGGGCAGGTTCAGCGAATTGCCGCGCCGGACGCCCCAATGCGCCACCCCGTCATACGTCTCGGGGACCAGCTCCACCGGCCCCCCCCCCGATCACCCGCCATCGTTCGCCGGCGCGGGCGACGGCGTCGCATCGCTCGCCCGCCTCCGGGGGAAAGGCGCGGACCATCTCCTCGCCGTCCGCGCGGAGCACGCGGAGCGAGCCGTTCCTACCGTCGAGCAGCGAGCCGCAGGTGGCGATGCGTTCGCCCGGGCGTCGAAGGCCACGGCCCCGTGAAGAACGGGGGCGCCCGCGTCCGGGAAGCGGGCGAGAGACCGCGTGACCCCGGCCGCCGCATCGACCTTCAGGAGCTCCACCGCCTCGCCGGGATGGCGGACGAGCACACGCGGCCCCCCGGCGCCGAGGTGAGCCCCCACGAAGAGGACCTCGCCCGACCGCGGTGGGATCTCGACGGCGGGCCCGACCCGCGTCTCGCATGACGCCGTCGACGCATCGCCGGAGAGCCCCCCGTCGAGAGCGACGGGGTCGCGCCCGGGGCCCGCGCCCTCCACGTCGAGACCCGAGCGCGCCCCGCACGCCCCGAGCAAGAACAACGGAAGAAGCGGCCAACGCCCCATGGCTCGCGGGTCGGGTATGACTGCAAGCGACCCCTCACGGGCGCTCACCCCAACCGCACGCCTGACAGGGTAACCTCATCCGTATGCGTCTGGCGTGCCTCACGCTTCTCGTCCTGAGCGCGTGCGAGTCCTCGGCACCCACGCCCGCCCCCGCGGCCGAGCCCCCGCCGGTGCCGCCCGCCCTGGCCGAGGCCGCGGAGGCCGCCGAGCTCGCGGACGACGAGGCCATGTCCATCGCGCAGGCTCCGGCGTCCTTCACCGTGCCCTCCGATCCTGCGGAGCGCGCCAGGGCCTACGAGGCCGCGCTCGCCCTGGCGCGCGCGGCCCGGCGCTCCGGGGACACGGACGCCGCGATCGCGAGCTACCGGCAGGCCGCCGCGCTCGACGAGTCCGGCCGGACGCGCTGCGAGCTCGGCTGGGTGCTCTTCCAGGCGGACCAGAAAGAGGAGGGCGCACGCGCGATCCGCGAAGCGGCCGAGCGCCTCCCGCGCCACCCCGTGCCCCGGGAGCTACGCGGCGCCGTCGGCGCCTGCCTGTACAACCTCGGGCGCGTCGAGGAGGACGAGGGCGACACCGAGAAGGCGCGCTTCGCCTACGAGCGCTCGCTCGTCGTGCGGCCGGGGAACCGCGTCGTGCGGAGCCGGCTCCGCGACCTTCCGCCGGCGCCTCGGCCCGCCGTCCCCGTCGAC
Organism: Myxococcota bacterium; assembly: GCA_038750805.1. GTDB lineage: Bacteria > Myxococcota_A > Polyangia > Polyangiales > Houyiibacteriaceae > CALCTH01. The sequence goes on along the minus strand of JBCDGX010000163.1, from coordinate 7,417 downwards.
GTGAGCTGCGGGAGCGGCGCTCCCCTCGACCTCGATGCATGGGTGGAGCAGCTCCGCGCGGCCACGGACGCGGACGGCTTCGATCGCGCGGTGGCCGCGGTGGGCCAGGATCCCATCAGCGTCCCCGTAGACGAGTACGCAGACGGCGACCTCCTCCCCGACACGCGCATCCGCGGCGAGGTGCGCGAAGTGCCGCTCCGCCTCGGCCTGAGCCGCGGTCGCGTGGTGCAGCTCCGCACCATGGACGGCCGCGGGAACGAGACGGTGTGGGCCTTCGTCTTTCGCATGGACGAGGGCCGTCCGCCCTGCCTGGTCGACGTCCTCGCGGCTCACGCGGACGAGTGCACCGCCGGCCGCAGCCGAGATCCGCTCTTCGCCTTCACCACCCTCCCCCTGGCCAACGAAGGCGTGGACGCGCTGCGCGTCGTGGAGCACTCCGGGCAGAGCTGCGGCCGCTTTCAGACCGTCGAGAGCGCGGTCTCGTTCTACTTCGTGGGCGCCACGGAGCTCCGGGAGGTGCTCACGGTGGTCACGCATAGCGCGTCCTACGAGGAGTTTCGCCACCCGGTGGCATCGACGTACGAGGACTACGCGGAGGTCACCGTGAGCGGCGAGGGCTTCCCGCGACGGCTCCGCGTGCGCGAACGGCGCGTGTGCAGCTGCACGGCGGAGGAGGTCGCGCGTCTCGAGGCGGCCATCGACGAGGCGGAGGGCGAAGACGCGGAGGAGGACGCCATCGCGGCGCTCGAAGGCCGCTGCGGCGTGCTCGACGAACCCTGCGAGCCGCGGGACGAGGCCAGAGTCTTCGTGCTTCGGGACGGCACCTACGTCGAGGACAGGTAGCGACCGGGCGTGAACACATCGTGCCGTTGCCGCGCTCTTCCCCAGGCGCGGCTTGCCCGAAGCCGCCGCGAGGACCGAGGGTCGGCCCATGCGCCACGGACTTCCCCTCGCCCTCCTGCTCGCCACCCTCGCGCTCGCCGCGGCCGGCTGCACGCAGGAGACCCAGAACCAGCTCGGCCGCGCCGTCCAGAACTGGACCGGCACGGACGGCGTGCTCGAGGTCTATGCCGGCGAGCGCCTCGTCCGGCGCTTCATGGAGATCGACAAGCTGACCACGGCCCGCGGCACCAACGGCGGCGAGGCCCGGCCCTACCGCTTCGGCTACGGCTACCTCGACGCCGACCTCGACGGCGCGCTGAGCGACGCCGAGCGCCGCTCCCGCGTCTACTTCGAGTTCAGCGACTACTCGACCTCGTACATCTTCTACGAGAAGCCCTGAGCCGCCCGCCTACCCCTCGCGGATGCGGGCGAGCTCCCGCGCGCGCTCCCGCCGGAGGTCGAAGACCATCCCGATCACCGTGGCGGTGGTCCACGCCATGAAGAGGTAGCGCGCCGCGTCCGGGTAGGCCGCCGCGACGAGCCCCGCGGCGAGGCCGGCCAGCCCGAAAGGCAGCGTGGGGAAGGGCACCTCGACGGCCAGCAGGAGCCCCGAGCAGGCGACGGTGATCAGCGTGAGGATCGCCGGCACGCCCATCCCGAAGCGCATGCCCACGTGAATCAAGAGCGGCGTCAGCAGGCAGAACGAGAGGAGCAACCGGAAGAAAGCGCGATCGGGTCGCGTGCGCATGAGCCGGCCCCGCGCCGCGACGAGCCCCGGAATCACCACCGCCGAGATCACGCTCATCCCGAGGAGCAGGCGGCCGGGGTCGAGGTCGTGACCCGGCCCTGGATTCCCGAGCAACGAGAGCGCGTGGCGCAGGATGAGCATCGCCGCCACGATCGTCGTGCCCCAGATGCGGAGCCGGTTGCCCTTCAGGAGGTCCGCGTCTTTCTCCAGCGCCTCGAGGTGCCGGCGCCGCTCTCCGATCCGCGCCCGCGTGGCCTCGAGGAGCGCCGCGAGCTCCGGCGGCGGCGGCTCCTCCAGCTCCTCGGTGAGCGCGAGCGCGGCGTTGACGTCGTCCTGGGCGAGCTCCTGGCGGATCATCGCGAGCTGAAGGCGCCGGCGCATGCGCCCCACGGCCGGGTAGTCCGGGCGGATGCGCGCCGCCTGCTCGAGGGCGAAGCGCGTCTCGTGAAAGCGCCGCGAGCTCTCTGCGTGGGCCCGCGCCTCGTCCGCCGTGCTCTCGAGGCCGCTCCCCTCGGCCGCCTCGATCGCGTCGAGCAGGTCGCCCGCGAGGGTGACGAGGAGCCGCGTCTCGCGCTGCTCCATGAAATCGGCGAGGGCGTCGCGAAAGGCCGCTGCCGTCGGGAAGCGGAGCTCCGGATCCTCGCTGCACGCGCGGTTCGCGATGGCCCCGAGGCCCGGCGGCACCGGCGCCTCGTAGGAAGCGGGCCGGCTATAGAGCGCCTGCATGAGCGTAGCGAGCACGTTGTCACCGCGATGCCGACGCTGACCCGTGATCACCTCGTGGAGCGTCGCGCCAAGCAGGTAGACGTCGGTGCGCGCGTCCTGCCGCGCGCGATCCCCGCGCACCATCTCGGGCGCCATGTAGGCCGACGTGCCCGCCACGGCGGCCGCGTGCGTGGAGGCGTCGTCCCGCTTCACGGCGACGCCCCAGTCCATCAGGTAGACCTCGCCGTAGTCCCCGAGCATCACGTTCGAGGGCTTCACGTCCCGATGCACCACGCCGCGGCTATGGGCGTAATGAAGCGCGTTGCTCACCTGCATCAGGATGCGGAGGTGCTTGTCGAGGACCGCCGGCTCCTCGTGCATGCGCGCCCGATCCTCGCGGAGGACGTCGGACCAGACGGCGCCCTGCACGCGCTTGAGCACGACGACGGGGCCGAGCACCTCGTCGCGACCGACCGCGTGGACCGGCACGATGTTCGGATGCTCGAGGGCGCCGGTGATGCGCGCCTCGTCGACGAGCGCCGGCGCCGTGCCGTCCTCCCCGACGCGCCCGCCCTTCGGGCGCTTGAGCGCGACCTCGCGGTCGAGCGAGTGCTGCCGGGCGAGCTCGACGTAGGCCATGCCGCCCTGCCCGAGCCGTCCGATGATGGCCAGGTCGGCGGCCGGGTCCTGCGCCTCTCCCACGGGGAGCGGCCGAAGCGCCGCGCTGAGCTTCTCGCGCTCCACCTCGGCCATGAGCGTCTGCCGTCCGAGACGCGTGCTCGGCGCGGGCTCCCCCGGGGCGACGGTCAGGAGCGACGCGGCGGTCTCCGCCAGCCGCCGCTTCTCGTCCTCGTCGCTCCGGCCACTCACGCGGGGGACGCTGGAGCATCCGGCCCCGTAGGGCAACGGCCCGCGAGGCTCCGCGGACTCGCGACGCCCGTGCGACGGACCGGACTCTCGGCCGGGCTCAGTTCACCTCGACCGCGCCGACGTCCGGGCTGCCACCAACGCTCCGGAGAAAGCCCGGACCCCGCGCGTCCGTCGGGGGCTGGGCGAAGAGGCCCTGGCCGCGGTCCACGACATTCGCGGCGCTCGAGGCGTTCGCGAGCGGCCGGAGCGTGTAGAGGAAGCCGCCGTTGTCCCCGAGCACGCCGAAGAGCGCCGGTGCGTTGAGCAGGTCCTGGGGATTCGGAGCCGTGCCCAGCATGAGCGCGCAGCCCGTGGCGTCGGAGACCGTGTTGAACCCCAGGCTCACGAAGCCGCCGGCGCAGTCCCGCTGCCCGTTGTCCGCGAGGGCCGTGTTGCCCAGGCGAGTGATCGCGCCGGAGCTCGACACGACGCCGGTGATCGAGGCGTTCTCGACGACGGTCACGAAGTGGAGGCTCGCCGTGCCCTGGTTGATGAGCGCGCCCCGGACCGAGCCCGTGACCCGGTTGCCGGTGATCGTCGCGTTCACCAGCGTGAGGTCGGCGCCGGGCGGCGGCAGGTCCTCGTTCTGGTCGTTGTAGATGGCCGAGGCGAAGCGGGCTTCGTTGAAGGCGAAGAGGCTCCGCTCGATGAGCGCCGTCGCGCCGTTCTGGTTGAAGAGGCCACCCGCGAACCCGGTCTCCTCGGTGACCTTGTTGCGCACGACGGCGAGGTCGCTCGCCTGGAGGAAGCCGTAGTTGACGATGCCAGCGCCGCGGTTGGCCGAGAAGACGCCGCCCGGGCCACCGGCCGGATGGGCGCGGTTCTCGGCGACGACCACGTGGTCGAGGCGGAGCGCGCCGTCGTTGCGGATCCCCGCCCCACCCCGGTCGAACACGGCGCCGTTCACGATGGCGAAGTTCTCGAAGACGGCGAAGCCCTCGCCGCCCCGGATCGCGTGGACCTGGAAGACGCGATCGATGCCGCCGCCGTCGACACGGGCGAAGAGGGCGTCCGCGTCCGTGCGATCGAGGCTCTCGTCGTCCGCGTCGAGGTTCTTCAGCGTCGTCTGACCGGCGCTCACCTCCGTCCGGAGCACGGACCCGAGGTCGTCCCCTCCGGAGCGCGGCGCCGTGATGACGACCGAGTCCGTGATGTCGAGGTCCCCGAAGGCGTCGTTCGGCGAGCCCTCGGCCTCGCTGCCCGAGGGGAGTGTCCGACTCAACACGTGGCGCGCCTTCGAGAGCTCGATGCGGTCCGTGCCCGGCGAAGCGTTGGCCTCCATCACCGCCGCACGCAGCGTGCACACCTCCCCTCCGTCGCTCGCCGCGACGCATTGGCCGTCGCCAGGGGAGGCGTCGGGCAGGTCCGCCGTGCTGTCGACGACGAAGGTCCGGCCGCCGGTGACCGGGACGTTCGCGCAATCGTCGGGGCGATTGGTGATGCCGCGGCTGAAGACGCCCGCTTCGGGGAAGGTCTTCGTGCGCGTCAGGAGCCCGGCGCGGTAGCGCACCCGGTAGGTGTAGAAGACCGGGCTCGCGCAGCGGGGGAACTGCACGGTCGCCGACCACTCGTTAACGCTCTGGGCGAGCGGCGCCGTGGGGCCGTTCTGGACCTCGACCTCGACGTCCAGCACGCGCGTGGAGTCGGTCTCGGCGCGGAAGGTCTGGAGGTTGTTCGGGTCGTTGAAGGCGAAGGTCCCGGTCGTGTCCCGGAGCGAGACCGTGCACGCCGCCAGCAGGAGCGCCGTCAGCGCGAGGAACGAGGGGCGAACGAACGACGTGGGCTTCACACGTCCCGAGCGTACGCAGGGGGCCGAGGGCCGCAAGAACGCGCCAGGCGGCGCGCCGCTCAGATCGCGGCTTCGAGGAGGAGCCCGGCGAAGCCCGCGACCGTACGGGGGTCGCGCGGCGCTTCGCCCGGCTGGGTCCAGAGCAGGCCGCCCGTGAGCGAGAGCCCGAAGCGCTCGGAGAGCTCGAAGCCGATCTCGACGGGGAGCTCGATCTGCGGCCCCACCCAGCCGAAGGGCTCGTTGCCGAGGCGATCGCGCGCGATGGCCAGCGCCAGACCGACGCCGCCGGAGAGGCGCAGCATGCCCCAGGGCGCGACGAGCATGGCGCGCCCGCCGAGGGCGCCGTGCATGCCGATGCCCGGCACCGTGCCGAGGCGAAGCGTGCCCTCGAGGCGGAGCCAGGGGCGCGCGAAGACCCCGAGGGCCAGGTCGAGGGCGTGGCCGACGGTGCGCTCGTAGAGACGCTCGGCGCGCGGGACGAGCTCGTAGCGGTAGCCCGTCCGCAGCGTGAGCCCGGTCCGGCGCATGCGCGGCCGGAAGGGATGCCGCCGCACGTCGATCTCGACCTCGCCCTCGGTGGTGCGCTCCTCCCGGCACCCGCCGCCCGCGAGGCGATCCATCCAGCGCACCTGCTCGCGCAGGCTCCGCATCAGCCTCGGCGGGAGCGGCCCGAGGGCGCGGCGCTGCTCGACGAGCGTGGTGAGGGCGCCGACGCGCGTGGCGATGCGGTTCCAGCACGCCCGCTGCGCGTCGCTCATGCCCGGCTCGTGGAACTGGTGCACCCAATGCGCGTGGCGCCGCGCCAGGGCCGACTCGAGCGCCCCGCCCTCACTCCGCTGCGCCGCCGCCGGACCCGCGAGCGGGACCAGCGACGCGAGCGCGACGAGCCACGCGAGCGCGGGCCCGCGAATGCACCGGGAGCGCCGCACGGCTGCTCAGTCCCAGGCCTCGATGGGCTGGCCTTCCCAGGTCGCGCCGCGCCAGCCCGGCGCGGGCATCTCCTCGACGAAGACCGCGATGTCGAAGGCCCCGTCGACCTCCCAGGCCTCGCCGCCCATGTCCGAAGCGGCGTAGCTCAGCCGGTTGAAGCCGTCGGTGCTCCGCTCGACGCTGAGCACGAGGCGCTCCGGCGCGACGCGCTCGGAGCCGTCCATGGTGGGCACGTCGAGGACGAGGGTCGCCTCGAGGTCCTCGAGGGCCGGACCGCCGGGGCCCCGCACGGCGACGGCGCGGAGCGTGCCTGCGCCGCGAAGCTCGACGCTCGCGCCCGGGCAGAGCGACTGGAGGTCGCCGTGGATCTCGAGGGTGCTGCGCACCGTCTGGCCGTCCTCGGAGGTGGCCCGCGCGAGCACGACGACGCCCTCGGCGAGGTCGGGGCTCTGGGGAACGACCTCGACCGTGCCCTCCATGCTCCGGAAGGCGCCCGCTTCGAGCGTCGCCCGCAGCGTCGCGTCCCGGGTGGCGAAGCGCGTGGTGTCGTCGAGGCCGAAGGTGCAGCCACCGAGGGCCAGGAGCCCGATCAAGAAAAGCGTCGTCTCGTTCCGCATGTCCGTCCTAACCGCCCGGCCTCGTGCCGAGCACGGACCCCCCGGACCCCGAGCCGCCCGAAGCGGCTCAGCGCGCGCCGCACGCTAGCCATAAACCGTGCGTTCCGCACGTCGACTCGACTTCCTCTCGGAAGTGGGCGCCGGGGTCGCGTTCCGTCAGAGCAGCGCGGCGAGGATCGCCCGGGCCACGCCGAAGTAGACGATGAGCCCGAGCACGTCGACGACGCTCGCGATGAAGGGCGTCGAGCTCACGGCCGGGTCCAGGCCGACGCGGCGGATGAGCATGGGGAGGAGCGAGCCGATCGTCGTCGAGAGCGTGACGATGGCGAGGATGCTCGCGCCCACGGCGGTCGCGAAGCTGAGGGCATCGAGCTGGCCGCCGGCGAAGAGGCCCCGGGCGAAGCCCATGGCGCCCAGGATGATCCCGAGCGCGAGGCCGATGCCAAGCTCGCGGCCGAGCACGCGCCGCCAGTCCCGAGGCTGGGCCTCACCGACGGCCATGGCGCGGATGATCAGCGTCGAGCTCTGCGACCCGGCGTTGCCCCCGGAGGCGATGATCAGCGGGATGAAGAGCGCCAGCTCGACCGTCGCCTGAAGGGCGTCGCGGTTCTGCTCCATCACGGTGGCGGTCAGGAGCTGCCCGAGGAAGAGCACGATGAGCCAGACGCCCCGCTTCCAGGCGAACTCGAAGAGGCCCGTCGAGAAGTAGCTGTCCTCGAGGGGGACCACGCCGCCCTGCTTGTGCGCGTCCTCGGTGGCCTCCTCGATCACGACGTCGACCACGTCGTCGACGGTGACCACGCCGAGCATGCCCTCCTGCGGGTCCACCACGGGCAT
>JBCDGX010000162.1:0-9971 GCA_038750805.1 Myxococcota bacterium | reverse complement strand
GCACCGCGGCCGCGGCCGCGGCGATGCTCGCCTCGTCCGTGACGTCGAGGGGCTGCGTGCTCAGCCGGCCGCCCGCCGAGGAAGCCAGGTCCATCAGCTCCGGGGCCTGTTCCGGCCGGCGCGAGGTCGCGACGACGTGCGCGACCGACGGGTCGGCCAGCAGGAGCCGGGCGAAGGCGAGGCCCAGGCCCCGGCTCGCGCCTTGAACGAGGGCGATGCGTTCGGTCATGGCGGAGGCCTCGGGTCAGCGGCGCCGCGCGGCCAGAGCACCGGGTAGGGAGGTCCCGACGCCGACCGCCTCACGCAACACGGGAGGCGGACGCGGCAAGCCACACCTCGCGGAGCACGCGGCGAAGCGCGTCCCGGTCGATGGGCTTCGTCAGCACCTCGTTCATACCGGAATCCAGGCAGGCGCGGCGCTCGGCGTCCACCGCGCTCGCGGTCAGCGCCAGGATCGGCCCCGTGTGGCCGCTCCCACGAAGCTGACGCGTGGCCTCGAGGCCGTCCATCACCGGCATGTGGACGTCCATGAGGACGAGGTCCGGCGTCTCCTTCGCTACGGCGCCCGCGACGAGGCTTCCATCTTCGACGAAGCGCATGCGCACACTCGGAAAAAGCCCGGCCAGGGTCTTCTCGAGGACGAGTCGGTTCACCCGATTGTCCTCCGCGACGAGCACCGAGAGGGCAATCTGCGCGTCGGCGACGGGCGCGGGCGACACCCGCAGCGAGGCCTCCGCTACGGCGTCGACGGGCTCGAGGGGGAGCTCCAGGCGAAAGGTCGTGCCCTTCCCGGGCGTGCTCTCGACCGCGACGCTCCCGCCCATGGCCTCCACGAGCTGATCCACGATGGCGAGGCCAAGCCCGGTCCCGCCGAAGCGCCGCGTCGTGCCGGCGTCCGCCTGGCGAAAGGGCTCGAAGATGCGCGCACGCTGCGCCTCGTTCATTCCGATTCCCGTGTCTTCGACCTCGAGGACCACGCCGCCCTCGGCCCCAGGGCTCACCCGAAGCACGACGAACCCTTCGTGGGTGAACTTCGCCGCGTTGGACACCAGGTTCGAGAGCACCTGCCTGAGGCGCGTCGCGTCGGCGAGGAAGGCCGGCGCGAGCCCCGGTGCCACGTCCCGGCGCAGTGAGACGCGAGCGTTCCCGGCGTGAAGCGCGAGCACTTCGTCCGCGAGCCCTTCGAGGTTCGTGGGACGCAGCTCCAGCTCGAGCTCGCCGGCTTCGTACTTCGAGAAGTCGAGCAGGTCGTTCAAGAGCTGCCGGAGCTGGCGGCCGCTCGCTCGGACGATACCGAGCGTCGAGCGATTCTCCTGGCCGAGCGCATCATCGTCGAGGACCGCGTCGACCAGGCCAAGGACGCCGTTCATCGGCGTCCTCAGCTCGTGGCTGATGGAGGCCAGGAAGGTCTGCCGGGCGGCCAGCGCCTCTTCGGCGGCTCGCGTCGCCGCCAGCAGGTCGCGCTCGCGCTCGAGCCGGTCCCGAAGGTCGGTCCAGACGACGAGGTGGGCCGGTCCCGACGGCAGCTCCACGACGCGAAGGAAGACCTCCATGGGGAGCTCGTCGCCCTGCGACGTTCGGTGCATCCAGAAGAAGCGGTGTCCCTCTCGCTCACGAGCGAGGCGGTCCATCACGGCGGACTTCTCACTGGAGAGCTGACCGTCCGGCTGGCGCTCCGGAGAGAACTCGGCCGGGTGCCGATGAAGGAGCTCGACCTTGTCGCGGAGACCGAGGATCTTCACGGCCGCGTCGTTGCACTCGAGGATCCCGCGGTCGTCGAAGATCAGGTGGGGCGCCGTCGATGCCTCGAAGAGGATGTGAAAATGCTCGCCCCAGCGCGAGGCCTCCGTCACGTCGGCGAGCACCGTCACCTCGAAGGGCCCGCGGCGCACCGGAGCGAACACCAGGGAGCGGAGCTGGCCGTCGCGATGACGGATCGGCACGATGGGGGTCACGGGCCAGTGGAGCGCGCGATCGCGCTCGTAGAACGCCACCTGTTCGTCGACGCGCGCTTCGCCGTGCACTTCCCGAAGGAGGTCGACGAGCGTCCAGTCGCGGCGTGGGGGAACCCCGAGCAGCTCGTGCGCGCGCCCGTTCGCCCATGCGCGACGGCCGACCACCACGAGGAGGCCCAGGCCGAGCGGGTCGATGAGGCCCTGAACGGCCGGGCCCAGGACCCGCGACGCGAGCTTCACCCACACGGCGTCCCGAGGGTCCTTCCGCGGCCGTGTCTGCGGAGCCACGGAAGACCATACGGCCCTTTCTGCCGTGTCTTCAGGGGCGGAGGGCCTCAGTCATGGAGGAGCGGCGCGGCAGTCTTCTCCCGCACCTCGTCCAGGCTCACCCCGGGCGCGAGCTCGACGACGCGAAACCCCTCGCCAGCGCAGTCGAGGACCGCGAGGTCGGTCATGACGCGGTTCACGACGCCGGCGGCGGTGAGCGGGAAGCTGCACGCAGCGACGAGCTTGGGCTTGCCCTTCTTGGTCACGTGGTCCGTGAGCGCGAGGATGCGCCGGGCGCCGGCCGCGAGGTCCATGGCGCCGCCGATGCCCATGGTCTTCCCGCCGGGGATGGACCAGTTCGCCAGGTCGCCGTTCATCGCGATCTGCATCGCGCCGAGGATGGCCAGGTCGACGTGGCCGCCACGGATCATCGCGAAGCTGGTGGCCGAGTCGAAGGTCGCGCCGCCGGGGAGCACGGTGACCGTCTGCTTGCCGGCGTTGATGAGCTGCGCGTCCTCGTCGCCCTCGTAGGGGAAGGGGCCCATGCCGAGGAGCCCGTTCTCGCTCTGGAGCCACACGGGCTTGCCCGGCGGGAGGTGGTCCGCCACCAGCGTCGGGACGCCGATGCCGAGGTTCACCACGGCGCCGTCGGGCACCTCGCAGGCGGCCTTCGCCGCGATCTCGTCGCGCGTCCAGGGCATCAAGCGTTCTCCCGCTTCCGCACGGTGCGGAACTCGATGACGTCCTCGTGCTCGGGGACGTGGACCACGCGCTGCACGAAGGCGCCGCTGAGATGCACGTCGTCCGGGTCGATGCCGCCGAGCGGCACGACGGTCTCGGCTTCGGCGATGGCGACCTTCGCGGCCATGGCCATGGCCGGCTGGAAGTTCCGGCTCGTGCGGTAGAAGCGGAGGTTGCCGAAGGGATCGGCGACGCGGCAGCGGACGAGCGCGACGTCGACGGGCAGCGCGCGCTCGAGCACGTAGGTCCGCCCCTCGAACTCGCGCGTGTCCTTGCCCTCGGCGACCACCGTGCCGACCCCCGTCGGCGTGTAGAAGCCCGCCAGCCCGGCGCCGGCGGCGCGCATGCGCTCCACGAAGGTGCCCTGCGGGACGATGGTCACGTCGATGGAGCCCTCGGCCATCCGCGCGTGCAGGTCCTGGTTCGTGCCGACGTACGTGCAGATGATCTTCGCGACGAGGTCGTCCTCGAGCCAGGTCGCGAGGCCGCGGCCCATGGCCCCGGCGTTGTTGCTCACGAGCGTGAGGTTCTTTGGCGCGCGGCGGCGCACGGCTTCGATGAGCGCCTCAGGGTTGCCGCTGAGACCGAAACCGCCGACGGCGATGGTCGCGCCGTCCTCGAGACCGTCGAGGGCGGCGTCGACGTCGGGCTGGAGCTTGGTGGCCATGCGGAGCTGCTTATCGGGCGCTTCCGGGCCCCCGGCAAGCGGCAGGCTCACGGCGGGTCAGCGGTGGCGGCGCTCGTGGAGGCGGAGCAGGGGCTCGACGGTGGCGAGGGCCTTGCCGACGCGATCCCGGACGGAGGGCTCACCCCTTCTCGGGCGGAGGATGCCGTCGTGGGCCGCCGCGAGCTGGTCCGCGTCGCCGGCGAGCGAGACGAAGAGGTCGCCCCAGTCGCGGAAGGCCGGGACGGCCTCGCGGGTGGGCTCGAGCACGAGGGGCAGCGTCGGGTGCACGGAGACGAGCTGGTTGCCGGGCTTGCGGAGGAACGGAGGGGCCTTCTGTACGCCGAAGGTGTCGTCGACGTGGATCGTGCGCGACGCCCGATGGAGGGCGATCACGGAGGCGAAGTGGAGGTTCTCGTTGGCCGGGATGAAGTCGACGCCCGCCGGCACCGAGAAGGCGAAGTCTGCCGCGTAGCGCGCGTGGAGCGCCTCGTCCTCGGTGCGGAGCTCGGCCCAGGGAACCTCGGGCAGCTTCCGATGGTGGCGCGCCGTCCCGTGATGCGCGGCGTCCGGGAAGAGACGGTGCGCCGATGCGCAGAAGACGGTGTGGAAGGGGTGCACGTTCAGCACGGCTTCGAGCGCCGCGCCGCCCTCGGTCATCTCACGGAGCCAGGACTCCTGCGCCGAGGAGAAGCGGATGGCGTCGAGGAGCACGTAGCGCCCGCTCTCGAGGCGGCAGAGCGAGGCATGCGTTCCGATGTCCACGGGCCCGATGCGGAAGGACCCGCGGAGGTTCCAGAAGCCCTCGCCGAGAGGGACGACGTCCTGGGGCGGCGTGCTCATGAGACCGGGCATGCCACGGCTCGGCGGCGAGGGGAACGCGACGTCAGCCCTCGGTCGCGGCGCGCGCCCGCTCCGGGTCGCGGGCGTCCCAGACGCGTTTGTCCGCGAGGAGCTCGACCTCGAGGTCTTCCTCGACGCGGATCTGGCAGCTCAGGCGCGGGTAGCCGAAGCGGGCCGCGGCGCGGTCATGCCAGTGCACGGGGGCCGGCGCCGGCGTGACCCACACGCCGCAGGTCGCGCAGATCCCGTTGCCGCCGCAGTTCAGGCGGCGCGTGGCCGGGGCGTAGGGCGAGAGGCCCGCATCCAGGAGCGCGCGCCGGAGGCGGGTCCCGGCCGGAACCTCGAGCTCGTGAAGGCGGTCGCCGGCGAGGACGCGGAGGCGAGGCATGGACGGGACCTGGGTCCGGCGCGCGCCCCCCGCCAGGCCCGGTCAGACCCGGGACAGCGCGCGGCGGAGACGGCCGAGTCCCTCGGCGAGCTCGTCCTCCGAGATCGTCAGCGGGGGGCTCAGGACGATCGCCGCGCCGGGGCGCCGGAGCTGACGCTCCCCCTTCACGTGCACGTGCACCCGCTCTTCGCCGAGCGCCGCCGCGAGCCGGGCGCGCCCGACCTCGTCGAGGTCGAGGTCGAGGGCCGCCAACAATCCGATCGTTCGTTCGCCCGTCGCGGCCTCCACGTCGTCCACGATCGCGCGGAGCCCGGCGCGGAGCGGCGCCTCGAGGGCCGCGGCCCGCGCCACGAGCCCCTCGTCCTCGTAGACGCGCAGCGCCTCGCGCGCGGCCGCCACGCCCAGCGGATGCGCATAATGCGTGAGCCCGGCGACGAGCACCTGGTCCTCGAAGACCCTCGCCACACGCTCGTGCACCAGCACCGCGCCGAGCACGCCATAGCCCGCGGTGATCGCCTTGCCGCACGTGATGAGGTCCGGCGCCACGCCCTGATGCTCGAGCGCGAAGAAGCGGCCCGTGCGCCCGAAGCCCGTCAGCACCTCGTCGCAGACCAGGAGCGCGCCATGCGCGTCGCAGGCCGCGCGCACCTCGGCGAAATAGCCCTCGGGCGGGATCAGGACGCCGTTCGCGCCGACCACGGGCTCGAGGAAGACCGCACCGACGTTCTCCTCGAGCGCCAGGACCCGCGGGATCTGCGTGCCACCCACCGCGTCGTCGAGGTCGAGCACGTGGATCATGCCCGGGGGCCCCGGCTCGACGGGGGCCCGACGCCAGTCGCCGCTGAGCGCGGCCGCCCCGAGCGTCGCGCCGTGGTAGCTCCGATAGCGCGCGAGGGCCTTGTAGCGACCGGTCACGAGACGCGCGATCTTCAGCGCGTTCTCGTTCGCGTCGCTGCCGCCGAGGCAAAAGAAGACCTTCGTGAAGCCGTCTGGCGCCTTGGCGAGGAGCGCCTCCGCCAGCTCGACCTTCGCCGGGTAGACCGCGCTCGGCGCGCTCTCGCAAAGCTCCGCGGCCTGCTGGCGCACGGCCTCGACGATGCGCGGGTGCCCGTGCCCGGCGTTCGACTGGTAGGTCAGCGAGCCCAGGTCGAGCACCGGACCCTCCGGCGTCCTCAGCCAGACGCCTTCGGCCCCTTCGAGGCGGAGCGGTGCGGCGCCGCGCTGGGTCTGCCAGGTGAAGAAGAAGGGATGCGCGTCGCTCACGTCGTGCCTCGTCCGCGGAGGCGCGCGACGGCCTCGTGGAGCACGGCCAGCTCCTCTTCCTCGGCGTCGAGGGGCGGGGCCAGCCGCAGCCGGCCCGCGTCGTCCGTCGCCTCGCCGAGCTCGGCCGCGAGCCCCGCGGCGTCCTCGACCACACGAAGCGCGCCGCGGCCCTTCGCCCGGAGCGGAGCCACCGCCAGCGCAAGCTCCGTGCCGAGCGCGTCCCGGTCGAGCGGGGCAGCCTCGCGCGCGACGTGATGGGCCCGCTCGAGGGCCAGCGCGTCGAAGCGGGGCGCGGCGTCGTGGGCGGGCGCGCCGCGGTGGAGCGCCGCCACCAGCGGCACGCCTGCCGCCGGCCCGAGATCGACCAGCAGAGCGTCGCCGCTCGCCTCGACGCCGACGGCCTCGCGATGGGCCGCGCGCAGGGCACCACCCTCGAGCCCGACCGCCGCCAGGTACGCGCGGGCCTCCGCGACGCTCGACGCCACCGCCACGCTCGCGTCGTCGAAGGGCGCCAGGGTCCGCAGCGACTCGGCCGCGCGCACGCCACCGGGATGGAGGAAGGCGCCGCCGAGGCGGTCCCGATTCGCCACCACGCCGGCCAGCGCGCCGCTCGCGTAGCGCCGGCGCCAGGTGCGCGGCACGCCGGCGAGCAGCCGCTCGTCCGAAAAGCGCCACTCCGCCCGCACGTCGGTAAAGCGCGGCTCCACGACGTAGCCACCGGTGGGCATGCGGTAATAGGCCGCGACGCCCTCGCCGCCGTATTGCCCCTCGTAGCGGGCGAGCTCGTAGGCGCCGAGAGCCGCGTTGATGCGCCGCATCGCCGGCGTGTGCCCCACGCGGTTTCGGCCGGAGACGTGGCGGTAGCGTGGGCTCCCGTCGGGCCAGCGGAGCTGCGCCGCCGCCGCGACCGCGGCCGCCTTCAGCCGCCGTCCCAGGCCCTGGCCGCGCGCCACCGGGTCGAGGGTGACGGCGAGCGTGTAGGCCGTGTCGCGACGCGGCCGGAAGGGATCGTCGTCGACGCCATCGACGCCGCTCACGCGCTCGAGGGGCGCGAGGAGCGCCGACCCGACCACCGCTCCTTCTTGCTCGGCGATCACCGCCACCCCGGCCGGGTCGCGCAGCGCTAGGGCGAGCTTCTCCCGAGGATCGCGGCGGGCCGGCTCGTAGACCCGCGCCTCGAGCGCGACGATCGCGTCGAGCACGGCCTCGGGGTCGTCGTCGGGACCGAGGGCCCGGACGTGTGCGGGCCCCGGCGGCGCCTCGCCCTCGCGCGGGGGCAACGCCGGAAAGGGCGGCGCCTCCTTCGCGGGCGACGGGAGCGCTTCGCCCAGCAGGAGCGCCCGCTCGTAGCGTCCCTCCTGGTAGGCCGCGAGCTCGGCGGCGGGGCTCCAGCCTGCCTCCACCGCGTCCGGATCGCGGAACACGGCGCCGCTCACGTCGACGACCAGCTCGCCGAAGCTCCGCAGCGGATCGACGATACGCGGCCTCCCCGCCAGCCATTCGAGATGCGTCGCGGGCCCCGGGACCTCCCGGAGCGCGCGCGGGGCGTCCCGCAGCGTCCGCTCGGCTTCGGCCCGTTCTGCCTCGAGGTGCGCCAGGCCCAAGGGGCGGGGGGACGCGGAGCTCATGGGTCGATGCTAGCTCCCCCGGCGCGGCCGTGCCGCCGCGTCGTGCGTGAGCGCGCGCCGCCGATTGCCTCAGTCGTGGACGAACTTGACCTCACCGCGCCGGAGCTTCCGGTAGAGGTCCATGCTCTCGCGCAGCGTGGCCATCGTGTCCGTGAAGCCGAGCGGCTCGTCCACGACGACCTCCTTGTTCTCGAGGGTCTTGTAGTCCTCGAAGAAGCGCTTCATCTCGCGGACGATGTGCTTCGGGAGCCCGTCCAGGTCCGTGATGTCCTCGTAGTGCGGATCCCCGGCGGCGACCGCGATGATCTTGTCGTCGAGGCCCTTCTCGTCCCGCATGCGCATCACCGCGACCGGGCGCGCATGCATCAACGTGAGGGGCTGCACCGGCTCCTGGCTGAGCACGAGGGCGTCGAGCGGGTCGCCGTCGTCACAGAAGGTGCGCGGGATGAACCCGTAGTTCGCCGGGTAGTGCACCGCGCTGTAGAGCACGCGGTCGAGCTTCAGGAGGCCGGTCTCCTTGTCGAGCTCGTACTTGTTCTTGCTCCCCTTGGGGACCTCGATGATGACCGGGAGGGACTTCTCGAGCAGCTGCTCGTCCACGTAGACGTCGTGCCAGGGGTGCATCGCGGCGCGAGTCTAGGCCCTCACGCGGGAATGGACATTCCCATTCGTGGGCGATACCGACTCTTTACACGGAGGGCGGGACGTCGGCCTCGAGGGCGTGGAGCTGGTGGTCGTCCCAGCCGGTCGCCCAGACGCGGAGCTTCTCCCCCTCGACGACGAGCGCGAGGCCGACGAGACGGCTCGCCCCCGGCACGGGGCAGGCGCGGTGGGTCATCGCCCGCGTGTCGACCAGAGTGACGTCGCTGGTCCGGAAGTTCGCCGACGCCGCCCAGCGCCCGTCCGCGCTCAGGCCGAGGGTGCGCGGGTTGCCGCCGGCGACGGCGTAGAGGGTGCGCCGGCCACGCGTCGCGTCGTAGGCCGAGACGCTCCCGAGCGAGCAGGTCACGTAGAGCGCGTCGGGCGCGCTGCCCGCCAGCTGGAGGTGGCGCGGGTAGGGGCAGCTCCGGAACTCGCCGAGGGACTCGCCGTCCGCGTCGTAATGCTGGATGCGCCGGCTCCGGAAAGACGCCACGTACCAGCTCCCATCGGGCCGCATCGCGAGGCCGCGCGGCTGCACGCCGGTGCGGACGTGTCGCACGAGCGAGAGGGTCTCGGTGTCGACGATGCTCACGCGCTCGGCCGAGTAGTTCGCGGCGTAGAGCCGATGCCCGCTCGGGCTGACGAGCATGGACTTCGGGTGGGGCCCGACCCAGACCTCGCCGAGCACGCGATGGTCCCGCGGATCGATGGCGTGCACGACCCCGCGGCGGAAGTTGCTCACGTAGGCGCGGCCGGGCCCGAAGGCCGTCTCCACCGCGTTCCCCTCGAACTCGACGACGCCGACGCGCTCGAGGCGCTCGGGCTCGTAGACCCAGACGTTGTCGCCGTCGGCGCGTCCGAAATGGCAGACCCAGAGGCGACCGTCTGGCGCGCGGGCGACGCTCTTCGGGTAGAGGTCCGTGGCGACGCGACCGACGGGGACCAGCTCCGGTCCTCCCTCCTGCGTCCGTCCCGTGCCCGCCCGCGCGAGCCCCGGCGCCAGGAGCCCGCCGGCGAGACCGGCGACGAAGGCGCGGCGACCGGGCACTCAGCTCCCCTCGTGCTCGGGCATGCGCAGCCGAACGTTCGGCCCCAGCGCGCGGGCGATGGCCGGCAGCCGCTCCGCCCGCACGGCCGGCGCCGCCTCCGAGAGCGGGACCACGCGGATGTCGTGTCCGCCCGAGGGCTGGGCATGCCATGCCCAGAAGTCGTTCTCCGTCCAGACGGGGAGCCCCTCGAGACGCTCGACGCGGAGGGCGCCTTCGCGGCGGGCGAAGGTGGTCGCGAGAAACACGCCATCACGCGTCTCGGGCAGGCGCACGGCCGGATGCGCCGCCGGGCTCATGCGCACGCCCGGTCGGTAGCGCTGGCCCTGATTCGAGATGAGGTTGCCGAGCGAGTAAGCGATGACGGCCTCGCCGCGCGCGGACGCGATGCGCTCCACGGGATGGAGCACGTGGGGTCCGCTCCCGACGACGAGGTCCACCCCGAGGTCCACCCAGCGCCGGGCCCGGCGCCGCTGGAGGCCCGTGGGATGCTCGGCGTAGTCGTGGCTCCAGTGCACGGCGAGCACGACGACG
>JBCDGX010000161.1:0-9977 GCA_038750805.1 Myxococcota bacterium | reverse complement strand
GTCTTAAGTAACGGAGCCGGCCCAATCCCGTCCGCGCGCGGGAAGTGGCCCGTGGATTCGCCGCTGAGGGCCTCGCCGGGCCAGTGCGGGCGACGGCGCTCAGGCGGTCTGGGGGAGCGTGCCCTTGGCCAGCCGGGCGGCCAGCTCGGGCAGGAGATCGCCCGCACGGGCGCGGACGAGGAGCTCGGCGTGGGGGTCCCCGCGGCTCTCCGAGAGGTTCACGATGGCGATGGGTTGGCCGCGCTTCGAGGCGCCGCGGACGAAGCGGTACCCGCTGTAGACGGCGAGGCTCGAGCCGACGACGAGGAGCACGTCCGCGTCGTCGACGAGCGACCAGGCCGCCTCGACCCGGGCCTTCGGGACGCCCTCGCCGAAGAAGACCACGTGGGGCTTGAGCGGACCGCCGCAGCGCGCGCAGTCCACCACCTGGAAGCGGCCCACGTCCTCGATCTCCGCGTCGCCGTCCGGCGCCATCTCGGCGCGCTCCCGGTAGGCCTCGACCCAGCCCGGGTTCCGCCGCTCGAGCTCCGCCTGGAGCGCCTGCCGCTCGCTCATGGCGCCGCAGCCGAGGCACACCACGTCGGCGAGGGCGCCGTGGAGCTCGACCACGTTCCGGCTCCCGCCGGCCTGGTGCAGCCGGTCCACGTTCTGCGTGACGACGCCGTCGATGACTCCGGCCCGCTCCAGCTCGGCGAGGGCCCGATGCGCCGCGTTCGGCCGCTTCCCATCGAACTTCCGCCACCCGACCACGGCGCGCGCCCAGTAGCGCTGCCGCGACGCCGGGTCCTCGATGAAGCGCTTGTACTGGATGGGGTTCCGCGCGCGGCGCCGGGTCTCCGGGCCGCGGTAATCCGGGATACCCGACTCGGTGCTGCAGCCGGCTCCCGTGAGCACGGCGACGCGGCGACCCTCCAGGAGCTCGGTGAGCGCGTCGAGGTCGGAGCGGGTGAGGGGGACGGCGGGGGCGAGATCCACGGCAGGAGCGTAGGGCGCCCGCGGCGGCTGGCGAGGGGCGCCCGGGCGTCGGCGTGGCCTCCCTTGCCTCCCCGTGGCGGCGCCGGAGCCGGGACGACCGCCAGGGCGATCCCTCGCGCAGGTCCGCGGCCGGCGCTCGGTTCAGGCGGCGGCGCGTGACGGATCCCACCGGACGACGCCACGGGTCAGGTCGCAGCCGTGCGCCTTTTGCTCATCTCGTTCACGGGGGCGTGTTGTGCCCTCGCCTGCGTGTCGCCCGCGTCTCGGATCGACGCGGGCCCGGGCGACTCCGGCGTCACCCGCCTCGACATGAGCCACGCAGCGGATGGGGGGCTGGACCTGGGCCTGGACGCGGGCGCGGTCCCCGCGGACCTCGGTGGCGATGCGGGCCTCGATCTCGGCGCCGACGCTGGCGGGGACTTCGCGGTGGACGTGACGCCTCCCGTGGTCGTGGGCTCGAACCCGGTGGAAGGCGCGACCCGACTCGACCCCGAGGGCGTCGACGCCCTCTGTCTGAGCTTCTCGGAACCCATGGACTTCAGCCGCGCGCGCGTGCGCCTCGAGGGCGGCCGCGGGGCGCTGGGCGACCTCGTCGTGGCCTCGGCCGTCGAGGTCTGTGCGCCGGTCCTCGTCGAGGTGGAGCGCCTCTCCGCCGCGCGTACCTACCGGCTGCGCCTCGAGGGCTTCCGCGACCTCGCGGGCGTCCCGCTCGACGGTGTGCCCTACCTCGGCGACGGGGTGCTCGACTTCGCGACCGGTCCCGTCGTGCGCTTTCCGTACGTCGTCGACTCGACGCCGCGGGAGGGCGCCGTGGGCGTCGGACTGCCGCTGACGGAGATCCGGCTGGTCTTCAGCCGGGACATGGACACGAGCCGCGCGCCGAGCGACTTCTTCTTCTCGGACGGTGTCGTCACCACCGTCCTCCGCGACACGCGCTGGGTCGACGACCGCACCCTCGTCGTCGATCTGGCCGACGTGGACGTCACGGACCCCGGCCCCTACCTCCTCGACCTCCGAGGCTCGACCCTGGCGCCCTTCCTCAGCCCGAGCGCCTACCTGGGCGACCCGGCACCGGGCGTGCTCGACTTCGAGGTCGGCCGCGACGTCTTTCCGCCGACGGTCGTCGCCTGCGCGCCCGGCGAAGGCAGCACGGTGCCCCCGGCGACGGGGACGCTGCGTTGCCAGTTCGACGAGCCGATGCTCACGGGCGGCGAGACCGCGACGCTCGACGACGGAAGCATCGTCAGCGGCCTGAGCGAGGTGCGCCTCGTGAGCGACGACGGCGTGACGCGAACGCTGGCGGGCGTGTGGAGCGGCGCCGACGCCGTCTTCGAGGTGAACGTCCTCGGTCTCCTCGCGTCGCGCCGGGTCTACCGCGTCGACTTCTCGGCCTTCCGCGACAAGCGAGGGAGGCTCCTCGATGGCGTCCCGACGCTCGGCGACGGCGCCCTCGACTTCTCGGCGCGATGAGCCGCCTTGGATCGGTCGCGCGATCTGCGACGCTCCGCCCATGAGGCCGCGCGCGCTGATCTCCTGGAGCACCGGCAAGGACGCCGCGTGGGCGCTGCACGTCGTGCGGCGCGCGGGGGCTCTCGACGTCGTCGGCGCGCTCACGACGGTGGCGCCGGCCTACGGGCGCGTGGCGATGCACGGGGTGCGGACCGCTCTCCTCGACCGGCAGCTCGAAGGCCTCGGGCTCCCCGGCGTCCGCGTCGACCTCCCCGTGCCCTGCCCGAACGCGGCCTACGAGGCGGCGATGGGCGAGGCGCTCCGGGCGGCCAAGGCCGAGGGGGTCACGCACGTGGTCTTCGGCGACCTCTTCCTCGAGGACATCCGCGCCTATCGGGAGGCGCAGCTCGCGCCCCTCGGCATCGAGCCGGTCTTTCCGCTCTTCGGTGAGGACACGGCGGCGCTCGCGCGCGCGATGATCGACGGCGGCCTCGAGGCACGCATCGCGACCCTCGACCCGCGGAAGCTGCCGCGGGCGCTGGCCGGGCGGGCCTTCGACGGCGCGCTGCTGGCGGAGCTCCCGGCGGACGTCGACCCCTGCGGTGAGAACGGTGAGATGCACACGCTGGTCACGGCCGGGCCGATGTTCGCGCCGGGCTTCCGCCTCGACGTCGAGGTGGGCGAGGTCGTCGACCGCGAGGGCTTCGTCTACGCCGATTTGGTCCGACCGGCTCAGTAGTGGACCCCGGCCAGGAGGCCGACGGAGCGAACGCGCTCCCTGGCCCTGAGCGTCAGGAACTGGAGCTCGAAGCCGAGGGCGACGCGGCCGAAGGTAGCGCCCAGGGCCACCCGGCCAGAGCGGGCCGTACCCTGAGCGACGGTGGTGCACGCCTCGGCGATGCAGCGTCGCCGCACGAAGCGCCCGAACTGCCAGCCACCGTCGAGAAAGAGGCCCAGGCCCGCAAGCTCCGCGGATCGAGAACGGCGGAGCGTGACGCCGACGTAGCCGCCGGTGAAACGCTGGCGTTCGTAGCGAAGGCGCGGCGTGGGGTCGGTGCGGCTTGCTTCGAGCTCTCCCGGCGCGAACAGGAAAGGGATGCCCACGGTCGGCGCGACCTGGAGTTCGCGCTCGACGTACCAGCGCTTCCACGTCGGCGGGGCGCTGCTGGCCTGCTGGCCCGTGGAGAAGCTCCCGGCGGCGTCGGTGGAGCGGCGTTGCTGGCGCCGGAGGCGGGTCGGCGACCGCATCGGAAGGAGCGGAAACGCCAGGAGCCCGGACGCCCCAAACCGACCGTCCGAGACCTCGCCGGAGGTGAGCAAGGCAACCGGCCCGATCCAGGCGATGGGGTAGTAGGGGCGACGCTGGAGAAGGCGGAGGCGCCTGGGCCCGCGGTCTGCCTCGGGCCCGGGCTGCGCTTCGCCGGTGGGGCTGGGAACGCGCACGTAGTCGACCGAGGGCCGCGGCGCGCCGGGTGGGGTCTTCGGTGGAGCGGGGGGTGGCGCGTGGAGCGAGCGAGGGGCGCCCGAGTCGCCGGCGACGGCGGTCTGTGCCGTCGCCGTGGGCGCACCGAGGAAGAGAGCGGTCAGGACCAAGCACCGAGCCATGCCCTCGCTTGGTCGGGGGGTGGGCCCGGACGTCGCGCGTCAGCGCTGAAGGCCGCGCAGCACGAGCCGGTGCATCGCCGCTTGCCGGGCGCGGAGCCCGTCCCGCCGCTGGGCGAAGAGCAGGGGCGGGGCGAGCTCCGCATAGGCCGCGAGGAGCGCGCCGGCGGCGTCCTTTGGCGCGAGATCGCCGAGCGCGAAGGCCTCCGCCTGGCGTACGAGGAAGGTCGCGAAGAGCTCGACCTCGCGCGCGCGAAACCAGCCGTGGGCGTTTCGGATCCCCGCCGCCTTCGTGCAGTGGAAGAGCTGCGGCCCGTGCACCGTGCCGCTGAGCTCGAGAAACGCCGCGAGGCGCGCGTCGAGGGCCCGCGTCAGCCGCTCGGCGGGGTCGCCCTCGGCCGCCAGCGCGCGCGCCTCGACCTGGAGCACGCGCTCGTGCGCCAGCCGGGAGAGCGCCTCGAGGAGCGCGTTCTTCGACGAGAACTCGAGGTAGACGGTTCCCACCGCGACCTTCGCCTCCCGGGCGATGTCGGCCACGGTCGTCTTCGTCGGACCGTAGTGATGGAAGAGGCGTCGGGCGGCCTCGAGGATCAACTCGCGACGGGGCTGTCCCACGGCGCGCATTGAAGCACGGACCGGCCGCCGCGCGCTGCCCCTCTCACTCGCCTCGGTCGGCGTACCAGGCGAAGCAAGCGTCGTAGGTCGCGAAGGGGTCGGTGATCTCGTACTCGAAGGCGAGCTCGCGCTGGAAGCTCGGCGCGTCGAGGAGGTGATGCCGGTACATGGACGCCTCGATGAAGGACGAGCCGATGTGCGGGCCGCCGTTCAGGTCGAAGCCCGTGATCCCGTAGAGCGGGTGCTGCATCACCCCGTCCTGGAAGTAGTAGGCGCCGCCGAAATAGTCCTCGATGCCCGTGCCCAGGAGGGTCCAGGCGCCGTCCACGAAGACCTCGTGGTCGCCCTCCATGAACCACCAGCCGTATTGCGTGTCCCGGACCTCGAGGTGGTGCCCCGCGAGGTGCCCGCGCCCGACCAGCTCGAGGAAGGTCCGGTTGGTCAGCTCCTCGGAGGAGCCGGCGTCGCAGCTCATGCCGAAGCGTCCGAGCGCCGCGGGCGGCGCGCCGGGATCGACGCCGAGGGACGCGGCCACAGCGACGGGCTCTTCGCCCGGGTTCCGGAGCCTCAGCGTTGCCGCGCCCTCGACGGGGATCGGGTAGCGGAGCGTGCGCGTCGTGCCGTCGAAGGCGCTCAGCGTCGAGTCGTAGGGCGCCGCCGACTGGCCCGCGAAGAGCCAGCGGTCCACGCGGCCCGTCGCCGCGACCTCGCCGTCGACGCGAAGCGTGGCCTCGAGCTGCCCGGGACCGTCCACGGAGAGGCTCCGGACGATCCCCGCGCCCACCTCGACCTCGGCCTCGCCGCCGGGGAGGAGCTCGCCCTCGAAGGTCGCGCGCTCGGTGCCCGTCGGCGGGTCGCGCAGGGCGTCGGCGGCCCGGTCGATGCGGGCCTGCGTCGCCGCGTCCGGGGGGAGGGCGGAGGGCGCGACGCGCGTGCCTGCCGGGAGCGCGCGCCAATCGACCTGGTAGTAGACCTGGATCTCCGGGGGCACGAGCTCGACGCGGGCGGAACGCTCGAAGGTCATCGGGAGCGCGATGATGACGGCGTTGCCCCCGTCGGCGCGCCGCACCACCCAGGGCGCCTCGAAAGGCGGGCGGCGCCCGGAGGTCAGGTCGCCGAGCGTGGCGCCCGCGCCCGGCCCGTCGCCGAGGTCCAGGGGCACGCCGTCGAGGGTGACGAAGAGCCGCGCGGCGTCGGAGCCAGAGCGGTCCGGCGGCTCGACGTCGTAGTCGGTCATGGTGAACCAGAGGCGCGTGATCACGCCGGGGCCCGTGGCGTCGAGGAGCACGAAGCGGCCCTCGTTCTCCCCGTGGTAGTGGCCCCAATCGGCGTTGCCATAACCCTCCGGGCTCTCCGGGAAGCGCGACGAGGAGAGGCGCAGGTCCCCGGGGAGCCGGCGCGCCGCGAGGTTCGGGTCGGCGAGGAGCGCGAAGGGGTCGAAGGCCTCGCTCATCGAGCCCGGGCCCTGGTCCGGGGGACCCCCGAGGGGATCGGCGTCGTCCCCGCAGGCGGCGAGCAGGAGGGCGAGCAGGAGCGCACCTCGGCGCGTGCACGATGACGGGGACGAAGGGCGCTGCACCGGCGCAGCATCACGTAGCGCGCGCGCTCCGGCCACCCCGGCGGTCACGGAATCACGCTGGCCTGGGGCCGAGGCTTCGGACCGGGTCGTACACGCGGATCCTTCCGCCGAGGACGACCCGCGCCACGATGCCCCCGTGCCCGCGCATGGCCGCGAAGCCGCCCGCGCCGAGCGCGTCGAGCATCTTCGAGCAGGGCTCGCAGGGACCGGCGCCCTCGAGCACGGCGTCCCCGATGCGGAAGCGGTGCGCCTTGAGCGCGACGAGGTTGATTCCGCGCACCACCAGGTTGCGCCGGAGCCACGCCGGGTCGACGGCGTCGTGCCCGGTCCACGCCGCGAGGAGCGGTAGATGCTCGGCCTGCACGAGGGAGACCTGGCGCTTGCCCGCGCCCCCCTTCCGTCCGCGGTAGCGGTCGCCCTCGAGCCCGTGATGCGCGACGAGCTCGGCCTCCGTACGCACCTCGACGGGGGCGCCGCGGGCCGGCCGGAGTCCGATCCAGGTGAGCTCGCCCTCCTGGGGCACCGTCGCCAGCAGCTCCTTCAGGGTCCCTTCGGCCACGCGTCCGTCCTCATCGCCTCCGCGCACGACCGGGGGCTCGCGGAGACGGTAGCCTTCGCCGCGATGCGCATCGAGGCGTCTTCGACCGTGGCCACGGACTTCCCCTACGCCTGCGGGTCCTGTGGCTACGAGGGCCGGGGCGCGGTGGTCGGGGAGGGCTTCGCCGAGGCCGACGAGCTCCGGCGCGCGGTGGGTAAAGGGCGCCGGGAGGACGCCCTCGAGGCCGCCGAGGGGCGGGCCTGGGCGGACGCGCTCTCGAGCGTGGCCCTCGCGCCCTGCCCGCGCTGCGGGGCCCGGGACCGGGGCGCGTGGCGTCGCTGGCTCGCGCGCGAGGCGGTCGGTGCCTTCGGCTTCGGCGCGGGCGCCGGGGGCGTGCTCGCGGTGGGGCTCGTGGCGCTCGGTCCGGCCCTGCCGCTCTCGCGGGTGCTCCTCCTGGGCCTCGGCGCGGCGCTTCTGGTGACCGGCGCCATGCTCGCGACGACCGTCCGCGCGAAGGCGGAGCGCATCCGCGGGGTGCGCATCGAGGCGGGGCCGGCTCAGGCCCGGCGGCAGACGGCGAGCTGAAGGCCGTAGCCCTCGCGGCGAGCGAAGCCGAGCCACGGGAAGGTGAGCAGCATCCCGACGACCCAGGGCGGAAAGAGCATCCACGCAGGATGGCGCCCGAAGCGGAACCCGATGCGGTCGATGAGCGAGAGCGCGACCAGCGTCCAGGGCACGAGCGTGCCCGCCCGGCGGTGCTGCACCACGGCGAAGCCCGAGCGCTCGAGAAGCTGCGTCAGGCTCGAGGGCTCGAAGAGCGAGACGTGCCGCGGCGTGTGGTGCCCAGCCCAGCCGCCGCCCATGCGCTCGGCGAGCCCGGCGCTCTGGTCCGGCACCTCGACGATGAGCACGCCGTCGGGGGCCAGGTGCTCGCGCACCCAGCGGAGCGTTTCCCGCGGCGCCGGGTCGTGCTCGAGGGCATGCCAAAGCGTGATGGCCGCGTAGGGCGCGCCCTCGGAGGCTTCGTTGGGGAAGCGGGGGAGCGCCGCCTCGATGCAGCGCACCGGGGCCGAGCGTCCCGCCGCCCAGGGCGTGCCGCGGGGGCGCGCCGGGGCAACGTGGTCGAGGCCGAGCGCAGAGGCACCCGTCGCCGCGTGGAGCCGGTCGAGGAAGGAGCCTCGCCCGCAGCCGAGGTCGAGCACGCGGTCGCCCGGCGCCAGCTTCCGGGCCCTGAGCACGAGGTTCACACGTCGCCGGTCCACGCGTGCCTCGGCGGCGGCGACGATGGGCGCGAAGACGCCCCAGAGCGCCGGCCCGCGGTGGAGCGGATAGTCGGCGTCGTAGAGCCGGTGCTGCGCCTCCTCGGGCACCTGCTCGCGCAGGTAGGCCTGGCCGCAGGCGCCGCAGCGCGCCGCCTCGAAGTCCTGCCGCACGGCGAGGAGCTGGCCCGGGAGGCGCCACGTCGCGGCCGTCTCCGCCGCGCCACAGGCCGGACAGCGGGCGTGTCGCGTCGGGAGAGCCGCCGTCGCCGGAAGCGGTGCCGTGAGCTCCATCCCGTCGACTATGTGGCCAGCGGGCGCGCGCGGCTTCCCCTGGTCGGGGACGGGCGCCGTCACTCGGCGGCGAGGTCGGCGCTCGGCTCGTCGACGGCTGCGAGCTCCTCGAGATCGAGGTGCCCGGTCTCCTGGAGCCGGCCGGCGTGCTCGAGCATGGCGTCACGAAGCTGCTCGAAGCTGTCCAGCACGTAGAGGATCGGCTGGAAATGGTCGATCTCGAAATCCGTGGCGAGGATGGTGTCGAGGTCGAAGGGGCGCCGGTCGACCTCCGGGGAGCGGAGCGCGTGGCGGCCCTCGCCGGGGCTCGAGAGGAGCCCGGCGCCGTAGAGCTTGGTCTCGCCCTTCTCCTGCACGAGGCCGAACTCGACCGTGAACCAAAAGAGCCGCGCGAGGCCTTCGGAGGCTTCGTGGTCGCTCACGGCGAGCGCCGTCCGGCCGTAGGTCTGGAGGAAGTCGGCGAAGGCCGGGTCCGCGTGCAGCGGCACGTGGCCGAAGACGTCGTGGATGATGTCCGGCTCGGGGAGGTACTCGATCTGCTCGGGCGGCCGGACGCTGATCGTCGTCGGAAAGCGGCGGCGCGCGAGGAAGGCGAAGAAGGAGCGCGGCGGCAGATAGCCCGGGACCGCGACGCTGCGCCAGCCCGTCATCGGCTCGAGGTAGCCGTTGATCTCGTCGAGCACCGGCACCTTCGCGTTCGAGAGGCGGATGGTTTCCATGCCCTCGAGGAAGACCTGGCTCCCGTCCTCCCGGAGCTCCTCCATCCGGCGGTCGAAGACGGAGCGCCAGACGCGATGGTCGACGTCCCGGTATTTCTCCGCGTGTTGTGTGATCGTCATCGCCCGGAGGTCGATGGCGGAGGCGGGCAGCGTCGCTTGGCGCTCGCCTTCGGCTAGGGCTCTCTCGGCCTCTTCGGAATCGATGACGTGGTGGTAGAGAGAAGCGGACACGGTGTGTGGCGTAGGGTCAAAGGGCGCGGGGGGTTATGCGATTCGTCACGTGAGAAAGTGCTGGATGTGTCGGTAATCACGGGCTTTTTGCCGATGCGGTGTCGGACGCAGCAAAACCGCCGAGATTGCGTGACCCTGGGGTGGAGGGCGACGTGATCTTCCGCTTCGAGAGCCCGGAGGCCCATGGCCTCGACCATCTCCCCCTCGCCGCCCGGCGGGCCCTGGACCGCGCCGGGCTCAAGCTCGGCCTCGCGGCCTGGACCGCGCTCCCGCTCGCGACACGTGAACGGCTCGTCGCCCTCGGCGCGGAAGAGACCGTGGACGAGGACGCGGTGAAGGCGCTGCTGGCGGGGGCGGCCTTCCAGGAGATCCGCCCGCGACCGGAACCGGCGCGCCCAGCCGACGTCGGCGCGGAGGACTGGGCCGGGCTCACACCTCTCGGCCGCTTCGCCGTGGCGCACCACGCGCGAAAGGGCCGCGCCGCCATGGTCCGACGTGCGATCGCCGTGCTGCTGCACAGCTGAGCCGCCGCCCTCCGGGAGGGAGGCGGGCATCCGTACCGGCTCCCGCGAGATCTGCCTCGCTGCTACTTTGTATGCATGGATCCTCTGCGGACCACGGGCCGGATGACCCTCGACGAGTGGGGGGCGCTGGACGAGGACGTGCCCGGCGAGCTGGTCGACGGGGTTCTCGTGGAGGAGGAGATGCCGGGCTTC
>JBCDGX010000160.1:0-9993 GCA_038750805.1 Myxococcota bacterium | reverse complement strand
GTCTGGCGCTGCTCCGGTCTCGACGAGGACCGCGTCGCCTTCGGTCAGGAGAACGTCGCGCGCTCCACCCGGGAGTTCACGCGCTGCATGGAGGCCGCCGTTGAAGGCGACGCGGGGTTTCGCGAGGAGCTCGCCGACCTCCTCGGGTGCTACGCCGCCGGTGCCCAGGTCGCCGAGGCGTGCTCCGCGATGGCCGAGTGCTCCACCGACGAGTTCAATCGCTGCCGCTTCGCCTACCACTGCGTCCCCCAGCTCTGCGAAGGCGTTCTCCCGCCGGCGATGCTCGAGATGGTCTTCACCTGCGGCGACCCGGAGGTCGTCGGGGCCCAGGGTGGCCTGCGGCTGACGACCTGCGGCGACTGACGCCGGCGAGCGCGACGCGCATCGCGTAGCGTCCCCGCATGGCGCCGCTTCTCGACGCGCTCCGCTTCGCGCTGCACTACGGCGGCCACGCGCTGCTTCCGGGGCTGGTGGCCTGGGCGCTCTTCCGCCCTCGCTGGCGGCGGGCCTGGGCGCTGATGCTCGCGACCTGGCTCGTCGACCTCGACCACCTCCTGGCCGACCCGGTCTTCGACCCGGAGCGCTGCAGCGTCGGCTTCCATCCGCTGCACTCGGGCTGGGCCATCGGCGCCTACGTCGCGCTGCTCGCCGTGCCCCGCGCCCGCCTCCTCGCCGCGGGGCTCCTGCTCCACATGGTGGTCGACGGCCAGGATTGCCTCTGGATGGGGTGAACGCGCGCGCGGGGCGTGGCCCGGATCGGGCTGCTACCGTTTGCCCGTGGCCACCCGACCTCGCCTGAACTACGGCCGCATCTTCTGGTCGGTCGTCGTCTTCCAGCTCGTCCTCTCGTTTCTGCCGATGAACGTCGGGGGGCTGATCCTCTACCCCTTCAGCGTGCTCTCGACGTGGACGCACGAGCTCGGGCACGCGATGGCGGCGCTGCTCGTGGGCGGGGCGCCACGCTCGGTGCAGCTCTTCATCGACACGAGCGGCGTGACCCAGAGCGCCGGGGTGGAGCCCGGCGTGCGCCAGGCCATCGTCTCCCTCGGCGGGCTCCTCGGCGCGCCCCTCGCCGGCGTCATGATGCTGGCCGTGAGCGCGACGCCGCGCGGCGCGCTGGTCTCGCTCGTCGGCCTCACGGCCTTCCTCACCCTCGCGCTCGTGCTGCTCATGGGGAACGCGACGGGGTGGGTGCTGGGCGGCGCCGTCGTGGCGCTCCTCGCCCTCGGGACCTGGAAGCTCGACCGGGAGAAGCGCTTCGCGCTCGCGCAGCTCGTCGCGCTCCAGCTCCTCCTGAGCGTCTGGTCCGGCCGCCACTACCTCTTCGCGAAGACCGCCTACGTCGACGGCAACCAGTTCGGCTCGGACACCGAGCAGATCGCGAACGCCCTCGGCGGGACGCATTTCATGTGGGGCGTGATCGTCGGCGCCATCGACATCGCGCTCCTGTACGGCGCCTACCGCTTCGTGCGCTGGCGCCTCGCGCGCGACGAGCGTGCCGAGGCGACGGGCCTCGCCGCGACCGTCTGAAGGAGCGCCGCATGTCTCGCCTCCGCGATGCCCTCGTCTCTCAGCTGGCCAAGCCCCGGGGCGTCTGGACCGAGCCCATGTCCCGGCTCCTCAACCGGGGGAACCGGCTGATTACGGCGCATACCCTCGGCGCGCTCGAGCTGGACGACGAGAGCGCCGTGCTCGAGGTGGGCTTCGGCGGGGGCGTCGGTTTGGAGATGGTGCGCGCGCACGTGCCGAAGGCGCGCCTCGTCGGCATCGACGTGAGCGCGGACGTCGTCCGCCGCGGGGCGAAGCGCTTCCCGGAGCTCGACCTCCGCCACGCGAGCGCCGACATGCTCCCCTTCGGCGAGGAGTTCGACGCGGTCTTCGCCGTCAACGTCGCCTACTTCTGGGAGAGCGTTCCGAACGTGCTCCGGGAGCTCCATCGCGTGCTCCGGCCGGGCGGTCGCCTCGCGCTCGGCGTGCGGCCGGCGGCGACCTGCGCGCGCCTCGAGTTCGCGCGCTCCGGGCATCGCGAGTGGGAGCCCCGGCGCTACGGCGACGCGCTCGAGGACTCGGGTTTCGTCGACGTGCGCGTGACGCGCATGCCGGACCCGGGAGGCGGCGCCAACGTCGTGCTCGGCTTCCGTGCACCCGCCGGCTGAGCCTTGCGCCGTTGGCACGTCGAGTGCTCTCTCGACGCGCATGTCGCTTCGATTGTGTCAGGCCGTGCCGCTCGCCGTGCTCCTGGGGTGCTCCCAAACGACCGTGATTGCCCCCGGTGGCGGAACGGGCGACGGCGGAACGGCCGACGCGGGCCTGCCCGACGCGGGCGCCACGGACGCCGGCACCACGGACGCGGGCGCCCTGGACGCCGGGCGCATGCCGCTCGTGTGCGGGGGGACGGTCTGTGCCCCCGACGCCGAGCTCTGCTGCCCCATCCCCAACTGCGAGACCGGCGAGGAGGACCTCATCTGCCCCCTGGGCGGCTTCAACTGCCCGGACGTCGAGGACTGCCCGCCGCCCGAGCCCTGCGAGGCCTTCGACGCCCGCGGCGAGGGTTTCTGTGCGCTCGGCTTCGGGTACGCGTGGAACGGCTGGAATTGCGTTTTCCTGGGCGGCTGCGAGTGCATCGGGGCCGACTGCGGACGCCTCTACCTCGAGCTCGAGACGTGCCTCGACGCGCACGCCGAGTGCGAGCGCGGCTGCGGGAGCGGCCCGGCCTGCGGAAGCCGGCGCTATTGCGACTACCCGCGCGACTCCTGTGGGGTCTCGGGCGAGGAGGGAAGCTGCGAGCGCCGGCCCGACGCCTGCGACGACATCTTCGAGCCGGTCTGCGGCTGCGACGGGAACACCTACTCGAACCGGTGCGAAGCGCATGCGGCCGGGCAGGACGTCGCCGGCACGGGCGCGTGCTGATCGTCGTCGGCGCGCGGCGTCCCTGCGAAGCCGGCGGCGCGAGAGCTGGGCGTCTTCGTGCCGCTCCGGGCACCGCGCCCCGCGACCTCACGCGGAGGCGGCCGCGTCCCTTCGCCAGGGCCGTACCGCCGCGAAGCTCAGGAGGATCGCGCTCGCCGAGACCAGCGTCATCACCGTGCCGGGCACGAAGCGCGCGAAGCCCCCGAGGTCGATGAAGACGAAGTAGCCGACGTCCGCGAGGCCCCCGACCAGCGCGGCGAGCAGGACCGGCCACACCCGGGGCCGCCCCATGGCGAAGGCGCAGAGCAGCGTGGTCAGGCCGATCCACGCGAGGTTCCACCCGTGCTGCTTGAGGATGGCGCCGGCGGCGGCGGGATAGTCCATGGCGACCGAGGCCGGCGGGACTCCGTCGGCGATGCCGGCCACGGCCTCGGACGTGGGGAGGGACATGGTCATGACCCCGGCGAAGACGTGGACGAGGCCCCAGACGACCCAGAGGACCGCGGCGGCGCGAAGCATGACGAGCTGACGAGACACCCGATGGGCGTAGACGCTGTATCTGTGCCGCAGTAGGGGCTCGAGCGCGCATCCAATGCGCGTTCATGCGACACTGGCCAGGAGACGCCGAGGGCGCGCCCAGGGCACGGTCAGGGGCGTCATCACGGAGCCTCGGAACCTCCGGCCGCGAGAGCCATGGACCACTGGAACGAGCTTCGCACCGCGTTCGCGGTCGCGCGCCTGGGCACCGTGAGCGCCGCCGCGACGGAGCTCGGGCTCCATCGCGCCACGGTCGTGCGCCACGTCGAGGCCCTCGAGGCAGCCCTCGGCGGGAGGCTCTTTCAGCGGCACGCGCGGGGCTACACGCCGACGGAGGCCGGCGCGGACCTGCTTCGCGTGACCGCCGCCGCGGACGCGCAGTTTCGCGAGCTGGCGCTGCGTACGCGCGGTCGGCGAAGCGAGGTCTCGGGCGAGGTCATCGTGACCTCCGTGGACGTCGTAGCCCCGCTGGTGCTCACGGCGCTGCGGCGCTTCGCGGCGGACCATCCGGACACGCGGCTCCGCTTCGAGACGAGCAATCGCGTCTTCGCGCTCGAGTACGGCGAGGCGCACGTCGGCGTGCGCACCGGGGCCGTGACCGACGACCCGGACAACGTGGTGCAGCCCTGGCTCACGCTGCGCTCGGCCCTCTACGCGCATCGCGCCTACGTCGACGCGCACGGCTTGCCGCGCAGCGCCGACGCGCTCCGGCAGCACGCCCTCATCGGCGACGACAGCTGGCGGCACCTGCCGAGCCGCTGGCTGCGGAAGCTCCTGCCCGAGCCGAGCTTCGCGCTCTCGAGCCGCGACGAGCGCATCCACTTCCGCGCGATCCGGGCCGCCCTGGGCATCGGCTTCATGCCGGTGCAGGTGGCCTCGGCCGAGCCCGACCTCGTGCAGGTGCTCGCGCCGCGCCCCGAGTGGGATCTGCCCTTCTGGCTCGTGACGCACGTGGACCTCCACTGGACGGCGAAGGTCCAGGCGGTGCTGCGCGCGCTCAAGGCCGTGGGGGCGGCGTCTTCGTGACCAGGAATCGCCGCACCGGCCGTCGTGGCGCCGGCGCCCGGGCTGCCGCAGACTTGGAGTCCGGAGACGCGGAGCCATGAGATTTGCCACCGCCCGACCTGCCTCCATCCCTGGAGTCACGTCGGACCAAAAAAGACGCGCGCGAGAGGGGTGGGGGTTCGACGCCTGAGTTCAGGACCCTCGATGACCCTTCGAACGCTCTCTCTCGTTTCTCTTCTTCTCGCGCTCGGCGCCGGCTGCGGCGGCGACGACCTTCCCCTCGGCGGGGAGGATGCCTACGAGCCCGTGACCTTCACGGTCGCCGGCACCGACGCGCACATGCGCGGCGTGCTCGACGCGCGCGCGCTGCCGGCGCTGAACGCCCTCGCCGACGCGCACCCCGAGGTGACGCGCATCGTCATGGACTACGTGCCCGGCTCCGCGAACGACGAGGCGAGCCAGCACGCGCACCGGCGCGTGCGCGCGCTCGGTCTCGCGACGCACGTGCCGGCGAACGGCTTCATCGCCTCGGGCGGCGTCGACTTCTTCGTCGCCGGCGCGCGCCGCACCATCGAAGAGGGCGCGGTGCTCGGCGTGCACAGCTGGAGCAACGGCTCGCGCGAAGGCGGCGACCTCCCGCGCGACCATCCGGGCCATCGCCTCTTCCTCGAGCTCTACGCCGATCTCGACGTCGAGGAGGCCTTCTACTGGTTCACCCTCGAAGCCGCGCCGGCCGCCGGGCTCCACGCGATGAGCGTGGACGAGCTGAACCGCTTCGGTCTCCTCGACGCACCGCCGCTGGCGCCGCCCGCGGAGCCCGGATGCGTCGCCCTTTGCAATGCCGGGCAGCGGCCGACGACGGGGGCGTGCCTCTTCGGCGTCGACGCCTTCACGGAGCTCGACTGTCGCCAGGCGTGCGCGGAGCTGCGCCTCGAACGCCACGCGGTATGCATCCTCGCGGCTCCCTGCGCGGACGCCCCGGCGTGCGTCCCGCGGGAGTGACGCCCTCAACGCGCGAAGAGCCAGCGAGCCAGCGCCCGCGTCACCACGGGCATGACCGCGTAGGTCATGAGGAGCACCATGACGAAGGTGCTCCCGAGCACGGCGAGGGGTCGCGGCAGGGGTGCGAGCACCCCCGCCAAGAGCGGCGCCACGAAGAGGATCAGCGGGTACAGCCCCACGACGGTCGCGACCGCCATCTTGATCCGCGCCGGCGGCCGGCGACCCCCGCCGCCGGGCGCACGAAACCAGAACTCGAGGCCCGTGAGCCTCTCGATGTGCAGGTCGCGCGTGAAGGGCTCGGCCTTCTTCAGCCACGTACGCGCGTCCTCCGAGGTCTCCCAGGCCTTCAGCTGGGCGGGCGTGGCGAAGCGAAAGAGGAGGACGTAGTCCTGCGTCGCCGCGTCGCCGGGGCGCAGCACCTGTGCGCCCTGATGACCCTCGAAGCCGCTCGCCACGTCGATCACCCCGGCGAGCCAGGCCTCGAAGTCCTCCGTGCGCGCCGGGTCGACGCGGCGCCGAACGACCACCGAGACGCCTTCGTGTTCCTTGCTCATGGCGACCGCGAGGGGTTCAGAGCCCGGCGCGCGTCGTCGGCGCGGGCGCGGGGACGCCGGAGAGGGCCTCGATCACGAGCTCGGCCGCGACGCGCCCCGAGTTCTGCTGCTGGCCGGTGATGAGATGCCCGTCGCGCACCGCGAAGGCGGACCAGGGCGGCGCCACGATGAAGGCCGTGTTCGCGAGCGCGCGGGCCTCGTGCTCGATGCGGAAGGGCTGCACGCGCTGGCCGACCGTGGCGTCGACGTCATCTTCCTCCGCGTCCGAGAAGCCGGTCCACGTCTTGTCCCTCACCAGCAGCTCGCCGCTCGCGAGCCTGGCCTTCAGGAGAACGCAGGTGCCGTGGCAGAGGAGGGCCGTGGGCTTGCCCGCCTCGTAGAAGGCGGCGACGAGCGCGTGGAGCGCCTCGTCGTCCATGAAGGTGACCATCGGAGACTGGCCGCCCGCCAGGAGGATGGCGTCGTAGTCGTCCACGGCGACGTCCGCGATGCTCGCCGTGTCTTCGAGCAGCGCCGCGTGAGCGGGGGACTTCTTGAAGCCCAGGGAGAGCAGGTCGTGGGCCGAGTAGCCGCTCTCGTCCTCGGGATCCGAGTAGCTATCGACCTCGAGCGTGCCGCCCTTGGGGCTCCGGATCTCCACCTCGTAGCCGGCCTCCACGAAGGCGGCGTAGGGATGCGTGAGCTCACCCATCCAGAAGCCGATGGGCCATTGGGTGAGGGGGCCGACGGCAGGGTTGGCGGCGACGATCAGCACGTTCTTCTTGGTGGATTCGGTCATGGCGTGTCTCCCGCGGGAGCGGGCCGCTTCGCGGACCCGCCTCCGAACGAGAGGCGATCTATGGCGTGCGGGTGATAAAGCCCAGTTCAACCTCTTCACCGTAGAGATGCAGGAGATTGAACGATGAGGGACTTGCGCGCGGTCGACCTGAACCTGCTCGTGACGCTGGACGTGCTCCTCGAGGAGCGCTCGGTCCGCCGGGCGGCGCGGCGCCTTCATGTGACGCCACCGGCCATGAGCCATCAGCTCCGGCGCCTTCGGGACCTCCTCGGCGACGAGCTGCTCGTGCGCGCGGGCCGGGGCATGGTCCCGACGCCGCGCGCCGAGGCCATGGCCGCCCCGGTCCGCGCGCTCCTCCAGCAGGCGGAGAGGGTGCTCGCCGAGGGCGACGCCTTCGACCCGTCGCGGCTTCGGCGCGCGTTCCGCGTGGTGTGCACCGATCACATCTCGACCGTGCTCCTGCCGCGCGTGGAGCAGATCCTCGAAGCGGAGGCGCCCGGCGTGGATCTCCACGTGTGTCCGGTGCGGCCGGAGATGATGGAGGAGCTCCGGAGCGGCACCGTGGATCTCGCGATTCGCGTGGTCGGCAAGGTGCGACCGGAGATGCACACGCGCGTCCTCTTTCGGGACCGCTACGTGACCGTGGCGCGCCCGGACCATCCGCGCGTGCGCGGTCCCGGACTGACCCTCGACGCCTTCCTGGCGGAGGCGCACGTGCTCGTGGCGCCCGGAGGAGATCCCCGAGGACCCATCGACGAGCTGCTGGCGAAGAAGGGGAAAGGGCGGCGCGTCGCGCGGACGCGGCCGAGCTTCCTCGCGGCGCTCTGGCTCGTTGCCGAGAGCGACGCGCTGATGACCCTGTCCCGCCGCGTCGTGGAGGCCACCGCCGTCCGCCTGCCGATGCGCGTACTGCCGACGCCGCTCCCGGTGAGGGACTACGAGCTCTCGATGGTGTGGCATCCCCGGGTGGATGGGGCGGCGGCGGATGCCTGGTTTCGGGACGTCGTGGTGCGGGCGACGGAGGGGCTCTGAGGGCACGCGACCCGGGCCAGTTCGCTGACCTGTGGCGCGCGGGCGTCGCCGTCGCGTGCGAACACTCCTCGCCCTGGCTAGTGCTCCTGGCGTTCGCGCGTTACTGTCTGATTACGCCGTGACTGTTTTCGCGTATCTCGTTTACGGGGGAAATCCCAACTACCAGCTGGAGATGAGCTTCAGCCTGCTGAGCGCCGTACGCCAGGCGAAGTCGCCCGACGCGCTCCGCGTCGCGCTCATCTGCGACCCCGAGAACGCGCGGCCCGATCTCCCGGTGGAGAACGTCGTCGTGGAGCACGAGGAGCTGCGCAGCTGGACCGACGACGGGCGCTACAACCATCGCATCAAGCCCCTCGCGATTCGCCGGCTCCTCGAGCGCTACGACGAGCCGGTGGTGATGCTCGACACGGACACCTACTTCACGGACGACCCGGAGGTGCTCGCGGAGCGCGTCGGGCCGGGCCAGACGCTCATGCACGAGCTCGAGAGCTCGCTCGGCGACGCGGCGCTCTGGGGGCCGCTCCTCCAGCAGCGCGGCGGGCGCATCGAGGCTGGCGAGCACGTGCTGACGCCGGACCTGCCCATGTACAACTCGGGCATCATCGGGCTTCGTCCGGAGGACGCGGGGCTCCTCGACGACGCCATGGAGATCCTCGACGCGCTTCGCGCGGAGACCGGGTTCTTCAACGCCGAGCAGCTGGCCATCGGCTTGGCCTTCGAGCGGGCCACGAAGGTCGCGACGGGCGACGACGTGCTCGTTCACTACTGGGGCGGCGAGCGGGAGTTCATCCACCTGCGCGTGCAGGAGCTGATGGGCGTGCGCGACGGGGAGCGCTTCGCCGCCGCGGCGGCGGCCTCCACGCTGCCGGCGATCACGGGCTACCCGCCGATTCCGATCAGCTACAAGCTGCGCGGTCGGGCGCTCGGCACGGCCTTCCGCTGGAGCGAGGATTACTACTACGCCTACGTCGCCGCGCTCATGGCGCGGGCGGAGGCGCGGCCCGGCTACGCGAAGGCCTGGAACGACGTCGCGCGCCACGCGCTCAAGCTGGCCGGCGACCGCGACGGCCTCCCCGCGCACCCGCTCATGGAGCGGGACTTCGGCGCGCTGCTCGCGCGCTGGGAGCCGGGCGCCGACGAGGCCTAGCAGGCGAGGCGACGACGCCGCGCGAGCGCGAGACAGGCGAGCGCCAGGGCGAAGACCGCGGGCGGCTCGCTCGTCGCGCATCCACCGCCGGGTCGCGCTCCGGAGTCGCCGGTCGCGAGGTCGGAAGCCCCGAGGTCGGCCACGCCCGAGTCCAGCGCGCCCATGTCGCCGCCGCCCATGTCGGCCGCGCCCATGTCCAGGACGCCCATGTCCGCGTCGGCGCAGGCGTCGCTCGCCGCGATCCGCGCGCGCCGCAGGGCCCACCCCTTCGGCCGAAAGGCCCCGGGCCCCGTGGGCGCCGCCCCGGCCTGCGCGACGACGAGGAGGGAATGGGTCTCCTCCGCCGGGCCGAGGCAGAGCGCGAGCCGATCCCCGTCGACCTCGCCGAGGAGCTCGCCGTCGAGATAGGCCGCGAGCCGCGCGACGCCGCGTTCCGCCAAGGGATCGAGCGCGCTCGCCATCACGAGCGTCGGCGACGCGAGGGTCGCGTCGTCCGTGAGCCCCGGGTCCACCTCCGGCCGCTGCGCGTGCGGCGCGGCCATGGGGTCCCCGAGCACCAGGTTCTGCCAGTACGCGAAGGGGAGGTTCCGGTGGTAGGCCTCGGCGAGCGTGCTCCCATCGACGTAGTCCACGAGGAAGCGGCGGGAGGGGAAGCAGTTGTTGAGTGGCTCGGCCGTGGCCCCGTGCGCGCCGGCCACCCCGGCCCCGACCCAGCGCGCGATGGAGACCTGGCTCTCGCCCATCGCCTCGAAGTTCTGGGGCACGGCGCCGAGGCTCGTCAGGTTGTCGACGAGGCTCCCGGGCGCGTAGCGATTGCCCTCGATGGCGTCGCCGAGGCGCGCCGTGCCGGTGACGAAGCCGGCGAGGTCCCGGTCGCTGAGGTCGGTCGCGAAGGGCACCCGGGCCACGGGGACGCCGCGGGCCTCGAGGGCCTCGAGCACGAAGGGGTACTCGACGTCGAGCACGCCGCGGGCCCCGTCGGCGCCGTCCATCAGGAGGACCTCGCCGGGCACGCCCCCGGCGGCCTC
>JBCDGX010000159.1:0-10021 GCA_038750805.1 Myxococcota bacterium | reverse complement strand
CCGCTTTGACGTCCGTGGGCGTCGCGGAAGACAACATTCTCGTCCTCGACAGCATCGAGGCCTTCGAGTCCAAGTGGGCGTCAGGGCTTCGCGACGGGTACTTCAAGGGGGCAGGTGAGCCTACCTACCGGAAGACCCTCGACGGTGGCGGCGCGCTCGTCGCCTTCCTCGTGAACTACGGCATGGCTTGGCGCCCCCTCGAGGCCCTCGCCGAGGCCGGCGGTACCCCGCACGGGAACTTCACGACCTACCGCCAGGAGCTCCTGACCGGATGGCTCGGTCCCCTCGCGATCCCGTACCGGCCGACGAGCGACCTGCAGGATCGCCGCTGGACCGATATCTTCACGCAGGCCGTCTTCGAGCCCACCGACAAGAAGTGGACGAACCTCTTCGATCCGGTCAACAAGCTCTGGACGAACATCTTCACGCCCATCGACAAGCTTTGGACGGGTCCCGGCCACATCGGGGGCCGCGACCGCCCCAAGGACTGAGCGCGAAACGCGCCTGAGAGGCCGCCGTGAGCAGATGGAGCGAAGCCGTGTTGCGGAAGTGGGTGTCCCTCGGACCCCGCTTCCTGCCCTTCGCGGACGTCGCGACGCCGGACCTCCCGCTCTCGCGCCTGTTGCGATTGAGTCTGTTCCAGGTTTCGGTGGGGATGACCATGGTCCTCCTCGTCGGGACCTTAAACCGCGTGATGATCGTCGAGCTCGGCGTGCCCACGTCGCTCGTCGCCGTGATGATCGCGCTGCCGCTCGTCTTCGCGCCCTTCCGCGCGCTCATCGGCTTCAGCTCGGACCACCACCGCTCCGCGCTCGGCTGGCGACGGGTCCCCTTCCTCTGGAAGGGGACCATGTGGCAATTCTGCGGCTACGCCTTCATGCCCTTCGCCATCCTGGTGCTCGCCGGGAAGGGTGAGTCCCACCAGTACCCGGCGTGGATGGGCCAGATCGCGGCCGCCGCCGCCTTTCTCGCCGTCGGTGCCGGCATGCACACCGTGCAGACCGCGGGTCTGGCGCTTGCCACGGACCTGACGCCGAAGGAGTCCCATCCCAAGGTGGTCGGGCTGATGTACGTGACGCTGCTCCTCGGCATGATGGGCAGCGCGCTCCTCTTCGGCGTCGCCCTCGAGAACTACATCCACGCGAAGCTCGTCGGGGTCATCCAGGGCACGGCGCTCGCGACGCTCTTCCTGAACGTCGTCGCGATGTGGAAGCAGGAGACGCGGCGCCCCGGGCGCTTCCAGCCGGAGCGCGAGGAGGAGCCGAGCTTCCGCGAAGCCTGGGCGCATTTCTGCCAGGGCGACCACGCCATCCGGCGCCTGGTGATCGTCGGTATCGGCACGCTCGCCTTCGGGCTCTCCGAGGTCATCCTCGAGCCCTTCGGCGGCCAGGTGCTCGAGCTCGAGGTCTCGAGCACGACCAAGCTGACGGCGCTCCTCGCCTTCGGTGGCCTCTGCGGCTTCGGCTACGCCTCGCGGATTCTTCGGCGCGGGAGCGACGTGCAGCGGGTCACCCAGCTCGGTCTGCTCCTCGGCGTCCCGGGCTTCGTCCTGGTGCTATCGACGCCCGTGACGGGGATCCTCCCGCTCTTCCTCGTCGGGAACTTCCTCGTGGGCTTCGGCGGCGCGATCTTCGGCCACGCGACGCTCACGGACACCATGAACCGCGCGCCGAAGGACCAGGTGGGTCTCGCCCTCGGCGCCTGGGGCGCGGTCCAGGCCACCGCCGCCGGCAGCGCCATGGCCCTGAGCGGCATCCTCCGGGACGTCTTCGACGGCGTGCTCGGGGGCGGGACGGCCGCGGGCTACAACGCCGTGTACGTCATCGAGCTCGTGCTCCTCGTCGTGACCATCGTCGTCGTCGCGCCGCTGGTGCGCTCGACGGCGCCGCGTCCGGACCTCTACGGCGGCGGCGCGCCCCAGGGAGGCCGCGCATGAGTGCGCGGCGCGTGCTCGGCTACCCGGATCCGCGGCTGCGCGAGAAGGCCCGGGAGGTCACCGCGTTTGGCGAGGCGGCCACGGCGCTGGCCAAGGACCTCATCGATACGCTCCGCGCCGACGGGCCCGCCATCGGGCTCGCCGCCACGCAGATCGGGGAGCCGCTGCGCATGCTGCTCGTCGACATGAGCGGCACCGGCGACGCCCCAGAGATCTACGTGAACCCCGAGATCCTCGCCGACGCGCAGCCGGGCATCGCCGAGGAGCGCTGCCTCTCGGTCCCGGACCTGGTCGTCCGGGGCTTCCGCGCGTCGCTCCTCAAGGTACGCTTCCAGGACTGCCAGGGGGAGACGCACGAGCGCGTCCTCGAGGGCATGCAGGCGGTCTGCTTCCAGCACGAGCTCGACCACTTCGAGGGCAAGCTCCTGGTCGACCGCCTCTGGTTCCCGCGCCGCGCTTGGTACGACTGGCGCCACAAGGCGCCGACCCCCGCGCCGGCGATCGAGGCTAGCTAGGGGCGCGCGGCGCGGCCCAGCTCGGTGAAGGCCGCGGCGGCCTCCGGGAAGCGGCCCGCCTCCAGCGCGCCCCGTGCATCGAGCAGCGCTTGGCCGGCCGAGGGTCCGGCGGCCTCGGGGGAAGCCTCGAGCACCGTCGCGGCCTGGTCGAGGAGCGCGCCCAGGCGTCGCGTGTCCTCCGCGAGCCCCGGGCACGTCGCCGGATCCTGGTCCGCCGCGTTGGCGGCGCGATCGCGCCCGGCGCAGCCGATGTCCCGAAGGAGCTCGCCGGGGTTGGTGTTCCGGAAGCGCGTCACACCACCGACCGCCGGCGCCCCGAGGGTGCCCGTCGCCAGCGCCAGGACGCGCCGCACGGGGCTCGCGGCGATGGCCGGCGCTCCGTCCGGACCGATGGCGATGACCGAGACCGTCTCCTCGCCCCCTTCGACGAAGCTTCGGAGCTCCCCCGTCGCGCGATCGAGCACCCCCACGCCGACCGTCCGCGCGAGCGCCGTGGTCCCGAAGAAGCGCCCCGCGC
This sequence comes from Myxococcota bacterium, assembly GCA_038750805.1. Lineage (GTDB taxonomy): Bacteria > Myxococcota_A > Polyangia > Polyangiales > Houyiibacteriaceae > CALCTH01. The sequence continues at coordinate 7,053 of JBCDGX010000159.1, read as the reverse complement.
CGGCCTGGAAGGCGAGACCGTTGGCCCCGGCGGCGGTCAGGTTCAGGTTGAGCACCTGCTCGCCCGCTTCGACGGGAAGCGCCCCCGCCAGGTCGGCGAGCCAGAGCACCTCGCCGCGCTCGCCCCGGTCCGCGACGGCCAGCACGCCGGCGTTCGACGAGGCGTAGAGCTCGCCGTTATCCGTCGCCGCCGTGATCGACCCGAAGATCTGCGCGGGGGCCTCGACGCTCCACGCGAGCGTGCAGTCCGCCGCCTCGATCGCCAGGAGCTGCCCCTCGTCCATGCCGGTGGTGTCGCCGACGTACACGCGCGTGCCGTCGGGCGAGACCGCGGGCGTCGAGGCAGAGCCGCCCGTGAAGGCATAGCGACAGCGCTCCCGGAGCCGCGGCGCCTCGCCGTCCGTGTCGATCTCCAGCGCGTAGAGCGCGCCGAGCTCGCTGAGCCCGTCCTCCGTCCCGTCGTCCGCGTCCGGCGCCGTCGCGATCACGAAGAGCGTCCCGTCCGGCGCCACGCTGAAGAAGTTGGCGACCTCCGTTCCGCCACCGAGCAGGATCTGGACGATATCCTCGGGGTCCGCCTCCGGCGGGAAGTCGATGAACCCCCGGAGGAACTCGCTCACCTCGTCGATGAGCGGCGCGGGGATCCCGAGCTCGACCGGCGGCGTGGGAGAACCGGGAAGCACGTAGGGCTCGCCGCGCCGGACGCCGCTCGCCCGGTCGTGGAGCAGCACGTGGCCGTCGTCGGTCACGGCGACGAGGAGATCGCCCATGGGCTGGACGCCGAAGCAGCGGAGGCCCGTCCCCGAGAGCCCCGTAGGCTCGTCCCAGAGCACGTCCCCGCTCGCCGCGTCCACGGCCAGCAGACTGCCGTAGAAGCCGAGGAGAACGCGGTCTCCGTCCTGGGCCGCGGCGGCGGCTCCGGACGAGGGCACGTCCTTCGTCACGGCGTAGCGTCGCGTTCCATCCGGCGCGAGCGCGATGAGCACCTCGTTCTCGAAGGAGGTCGAGGGGGTCACATAAACCGTGCCCGCGGCGTCGAAGGTGGGTCCCGCCGGGCTCCACACGGTCTCGGTCTCGGCGCTCCACGCGACCTCGAGGCTCACGGCCAGCGCTCCATCGACCTCGTCGGACCCCCGCGCGTCCGCGTGGAGGTTCTGAAAGAAGGCGACGCCGCCGCTCGCGCCCGGCGTGCACCCGAGGGGTCGCCAGGTCGTACAGGCCGCGAGCGGGTCGGGGCCGAGGTCCACAGCCGCGTCGCTTCCAGCGTCGCCCTCGGTGGCCATCGGGTCGTCGCTGCAGGCGAGGAGGAGGGCGAGGACGACGAAGACGCGCATCGCCGAAAGCTATCACCGCGCCGCGCGCGCCTCTGCGACGCGGCTCCGCAGGGCTCCGTGCTCGCGGCGTGCTCAGTCGAAGCCGAGCGCGCCGGGGTTCACCGCGAGCGCGATGACGAGCGACACGATCAGGCCGATGGTCGTGTAGAGGAGGTCGCGTCCGAGGAGCTTCAGCGCCTCCTTCGCCGTCCCCCCCGACGCGCCGCGGAAGGCCATGGCGAGCTCGCGGCCGCCGAGGAGGCCGATGAACACCCAGGTGGTGCTCATGGGCACCTTCGACTCGATCTTGAAGATGTAGAGGATGACGGCGTAGACGAAGTTGATCACCGTCCCGCTCCGCACGTCCTGCACGCTCGACTTCTCGTCGACGACCTGCTGGATGCGCTCCCCGCCGATCTTGAAGAGGAAGCCGAGCCCGACGACGACGACGCCCACGAAGACCGAGAGCTCGGCGACGTCGAGCTGGCGCGGCAGGTACACGGCGATGTTCGCCGCGTCCTGCTGGATCCAGACGCTCCAGAGGGCGCCGCTCGTGACCCATTGGGCGACGCTCCAGCCGGGATGCGCCGGCCCGCGCCGTTCGTAGCTGGCCAGGGTCTTCGAGACGAGCGTCCACACCACGATGGCGCAGACGAACGCGACGACGTAGCCCGAGAGGCTCTTGGTGAGCACGCTCGTCACGCCCTTCGAGCTCGTCGTGAAGCTCGTGAGCAGCAGGAAGGTCGTCGACACCGGCATGCGGAGCCGGGTCAGGATCATCAGGAAGAGCGGCGCCGCGACCTGGAGGAAGCTGAAGCTCTCCGGCGTCGTTTCGAAGCCCTTCGACGCGAGGCGCTGGTAGGTGACGTCGCCGTCGTATTGGGTCCAGCTGTAGATGACCGTCGCGGCGAAGATGCCGCCGATGAAGATCCAGAGCGCCCACCACGGCCGGTGCTTGTTGGCCGCGATGAAGGTGCCGATGGTCTGGATGCTGTCGTTGGCGACCGCCGAGTAGCCGGCCAGCGCGAAGCCGAGCCAGCGCGCCATGAAGGCGTCCTGGTAAACGGCGCCGACGGCCAGGAAGCCGATCCCGATGAGCGCGATGAAGTTGCGCTCGTCCCGAACCAGCCGGACGAAGGCATTGCCCGTCGCGCCCCCGGGGCGCGCATCCTGAGAGGTGTCCGTGGTCAAGGAGTGCTCGCTCGGCCCGCGCTGCGCTTACCATCAAGGAGCGGCGGGCGCGAGTCCCCGCTCGGGCCCCTCCGCCGCGGACGCCGCGGACGCCGCGGACGCGAGGCTGACCCAAAACGTCGCGCCTTCGCCCACCCGGCTCTCGACGCCGACCTGGGCCCCCATCTGCGAGCAGAGGTGCTTCACGATGGCCAGGCCGAGGCCCGTCCCGCCGACGTCCCGGGCCCGCCCGGGGTCGACCCGGTAGAAGCGCTCGAAGAGCCGGTCGATGTGCTTCGCCGCGATACCCGGGCCCGGGTTGTAGATCTCGACGAGCACGCGGTCGCCGTCCTCGCGGATGCGCGCTTCGACGACCGAGCCCTCGGGGCTGTACTTGATGGCGTTGTCGACGAGGTTCACGAGCACCTGGTCGAGGGCACGGGCGTTCCCGAGCACGAGGGTCGAGGACGCGTGCACCTCTTCGACGATGCGCGTGTCGCGCTCGCTCGCCTTGGCGCCGAGGCCCTGAACGACCTCCGCCAGCACCGCCGCCGCGTCGACGCGCTCGAGCTCCAGCCGATGCTCCAGCGACTCCGCCTTGGAGAGCGCGACGAGGTCCGCCACGAGGGCCTGGAGGCGGAGCGTGTGCTTCAAGATCACGTCGAGGAAGCGGTCTGCGGCCTCCGGGTCGCTCACCGCCCCATCGCGGAGCGTCTCGGCGAAGCCCCGAATCGCCGTGAGCGGCGTCCGGAGCTCGTGGCTCGCGTTGGCCACGAAGTCCCGGCGGATGCGGTCCGTCTCCTTCAGCCGCGTGATGTCGTGGAGCACGGCCACGACCCCCCCGCCGTCCGGCAGCGGGGCGACCTGCGCCGCCAGGCTCCGCATGTCGCCCTGGATCGGAATCGCGAGGTCGACGGTGGTCGCCTCGCCCTTCCGCGCCGCCCGCACGGCCTCGTGCAGCTCCGGCGAGCGAATTGCCTCCATGGCGGTGCGCCCGATGGGGTTGCCGGCGACGAGCTCCTCGAGGGCCAGGTTGGTCGCCGCGATGCGCCCGAGACCGTCGGTCACGAACACCGCCTCGACCATGGAGTTGAGGATGGTGCGGAGCCGGTCCTGCTCGGCGCGGAGGGTGTCGATGCGGTCCGCGAGCTGGTCCGCCATGCGGTCGAGGGCGCGGCCGATGGCTCCGAGCTCGTCGTCCCGCGTCGAGCGCGTGCGCGCGCTGAGGTCGCCGGCGGCCAGGGCGTCGGCCACGGTCGTGAGCTCCCGCGTGGGCTGCACCAGCGAGCGGCCGAGGGCGAGCGTGAGGAAGACGGCGACCAGGATCGCCATCACGCCCCCGACGACGAGCAGCTCGCGCACGGCCTCGCGGATGCGCTCGCTCGCGACCGTCGAGAGGCTGGCCTGAAGCACGATCCGCTCGCCCCCGAGCTCGAGCTCGCGGAAGGCGAGGAAGCGGTCCCCGTCCCGGGGTTTGACCCGCTCGCCCGCCCGGAAGAGGGCGCGAGGCTCGGCGTGCTGCCGGGCGAGGTCCGGGCTCGCCACCGCCCCGGCGGCCAGCGCGGTGTCCGTGATCACGCCGTCGTCCGCCCCATAGGCCGTCATGCGGCAGCCGTACTCGGCACCGAGCGAGGCGAGCGTCGGGCCGAGATCGCGGACCTCGCGGACCTCCCGCGCCGCCTCGTCCAGGGCCCCTTCGAGCGTGCTCTGCGCGAGCTGGCTCAGCCGGACGACGATGATCGGGTCCTCGAGCAGGAGCAGCGCGAGCACGAGCGCACCGATCGCCGTGGCGATGGTGCTGACGAGCGCGCGTCGAAGCCCCCCCATGGCGCGAGTCTACGCCTTCCGCGCGCGCTCAGTTGGGCTCGGCCCGCATGCGGTAGCCGACGCCGCGCACGGTCTCGATGTAGGCGGAAGCGGTCCCGAGCTTCTCGCGGAGGCGCTTCACGTGCGTGTCGACGGTGCGCGTCTCGATGCCCGGCGCGTAGCCCCAGACCCGCTCGAGGAGCGCGTTCCGGCTTTGCACGCGGCCGCGCCGCTTGGCGAGGTCGAGGAGCAGGCGGAACTCGAGGGCCGTCAGGTTGATCTCCTCGTCGCTGACGAGGCAGCGGTGCCCGGGCACGTCGATGACGAGCTCCCCGACCGTGATGGTCTGCGGGCCCTCGTCCTCCTGCGCGCCCATGCGCCGGAGGATCGCCTCGATGCGGAGCAGGAGCTCCCGCGGCGAGAAGGGCTTCACGACGTAATCGTCGGCGCCGACCTCGAAGCCGACGACGCGGTCCACCTCTTCGCCCTTGGCGGTGAGCATGAGCACCGGCAGGCGCGAGGTCGACTCCTCCCGGCGGAGGCGCCGGCAGACCTCGAGGCCCGTGATGTCCGGGAGCATCACGTCGAGCACGACGAGATCCGGCCGCTGCCGGCGAATTTCGGCCAGCGCCGTGGCGCCGGTCCCGGCCGTCGCGACGACGTGGCCGGCCTGCTTCAGGTTGAAGGCGACGAGCTCGGCGAGATCGCTCTCGTCCTCGACGACCAAGATACGGGAGCCCATGGCGGTGCGACGCTGCGTGAGGGTGGTGACGGACCGGTGACGGCGTGGTTCCGCCGGGGCGAAAGGCACGCCCTCGCCGAGGCGGAAGCTACCTCAGGGGCCGATCCTTCGAAAAGGGGAACGTGTCGCGGCGGCGCGGGGCGATCGCGGGCCGCACGGGGATTCGCTTCGTGCGGGTGTCGCCCGCGATCCGCAGGGCCCGGCGCTCTCCCCGCGGCTGCGTCGCGCGGGGGCCACCCGCCCGCTGGCGCCCGGCGCCTCGTCGCGTCAGACCCCTCGCGATGGCTCTCTCGGTCGGCATCGTGGGGCTTCCCAACGTGGGGAAGTCGACCCTCTTCAACGCGCTCTCGTCGAAGCAGGCGGAGGCCGCGAACTACGCCTTCTGCACCATCGAGCCGAACGTCGGCATCGTGCCGGTGCCGGACCCGCGCTTCGACGCGCTCGTGGAGCTCTTCAAGCCGGCCAAGGTCGTGCCCGCGTCCGTGGAGTTCGTCGACATCGCGGGCCTCGTGCGCGGCGCGTCGAAGGGCGAGGGCAAGGGCAACGCCTTCCTCTCGAACATCCGCGAGGCCGACGCCATCGCGCACGTCGTCCGCTGCTTCGAGGACGACAACGTGATCCACGTCGACAACCGCGTGGACCCGCTCGCGGACATCGAGACCATCGAGACCGAGCTCGTGCTCCGGGACCTCGAGACGGTGCAGAAGCGCCACGAGAAGGCGCAGAAGGCCGCCAAGGGCAATAGCCCCCTCGAGAAGAAGGCCCTCGCGCTCTGCGAGGCGCTGCTACCGCACCTCGACGAGGGCAAGCTCGCGCGGACCTTCTTCGTGAGCGCGGACGGGACGCCGCGGGAGATGGACGACGACACCGCGCGCGTCGCCCACGAGCTCTTCCTGCTGACGGCGAAGCCGATGTTCTACGTGGCGAACGTGAAGGAGGATCAGCTCGGCGCGACCGAGGACGATCCCCTCGTCGCCAAGGTCCGGACCCTCGCCGAGGAGCGCGGCTCGCCCATGGTCGTCGTGAGCGCGGCCATCGAGAGCGAGATCATGCAGCTCCCGCCCGAGGACCGCGCCGAGTTCCTCGAGGGCGTGGGGCTCGAGGAGCCGGGGCTCCATCAGGTGATCCGCACGGGCTACGCCATGCTCGACCTCATCACCTACTTCACGGCCGGCGACCCCGAGGTGCACGCCTGGACCATCGCCCGGGGCACGAAGGCGCCGCAGGCCGCCGGGAAGATCCACTCGGACTTCGAGAAGGGCTTCATCCGCGCCGAGGTGATCAAGGCCGCCGACCTGCTCGAGCTCGGCTCCGAGCAGGCCGTGAAGGCCGCGGGCAAGATGGGCCTCGAGGGCAAGGAGTACGTCGTCACCGACGGCGACGTGATGCACTTCCGCTTCAACGTCTGACGCCGCTCAGCCCTCGTGCGGTACGCCGTAGTGCTCGGCGAGGCGCTGGGCGAGCCATTCGGCTTCGTCGAGGCTCCGGATGCCCTTCAGGATCTTCCGCTTCGTCCCGCCGATGTCCGCCGAGAGCTGGGCGAGGCGCCGGCCGTTGACCTTCGTGCTCGTCGTCGCGCCGTAAAAGCGGCGGAGGCCCGCCACGTCGACGGTCTGGTTGCCGGGCCAGGGGAGCGGGCCCTTGGTGATGGTCAGGCTCCGCTCCGTCGCGTGCACCGTGGTCCGGTTCACGAAGCTCGCGAGCACGTAGTAGGCGAGCCCGACCCCCACCGCGACGTGCCCGAGGGGGAAGAGCACCATCATCAGCGGCGTGTCCTCCTGGGTGAGGGCGCTGCCGTACCAGACCACCAGGAAGCCGCACCAGAAGACGGTGAAGAGGGCCAGGAAGAGGATGTGCGCGCCGAACCAGCGGCGCGTGAGCACGAGGTCGTCCACCGGCGCCTTCGCGCTCTCCCGGTAGTCCATGGGAGGCGGGAGGGCGTTGGGATCGGGTGGTGGGGTGACCTCGATCCAGGCCCGCGGGCGCGGCACGCGGGGCGTGGCGGCCGGCGTCGGCGCGAGCT
>JBCDGX010000158.1:0-10022 GCA_038750805.1 Myxococcota bacterium | reverse complement strand
CCTCGCGCGCTTCCGCGCCGGGGTGCGGGCCATGGAGCGAGCGGGCGCGGACCCCCTCGGGGCCTACGGGGACGCGGCGCTCCGCCTCGGCCCCGGCGACGACGTGGAGGCCGCCCGGGCCTGGGTCGGGCTCTTCGCGGAGGCGCAGCGGGCGCCGGCGCTCTTCAAGCGGGTGCGGCGGCTCCTCGACGGGGAGATCGAGACGCTCGTTCGGCGCTCGGGCGGCACGCTCGGCTCGGACGATGCAGCGGCGCTCCTCGCCTTCGTGATCGGTGCGCTCGTCCTCGGTGCCTTCGCGCCGCGGAAGACGGCGGGCTTCGCAGCCCCGGCCTTCCGTCGCCTGCTCGCCGAGCGCACACGCTAGGGCGAGCGGACCGGAAGTCCGGTCCGGTTCCGGCGGGCCCCTCCGCTTTCCACGCGCGCTTCCACGCTGCCCACAACGGTCCCCCCGCACTCCTTCCGCATCCCCGCGCCCGCTACGAGGATCCGGAGCAAGGCGCGCGCGTGCTCCATTTCCCGGTCCCGCTCGGCGCCGAGGGTGTGGTCCCCCGGGACGATTGGGACACGCTCGGCATGCGCGGCACGGGCTCGCAGACCCTCGAGCTGCACGACGTGTTCGTCCCGGACGCCGCCATCCAGCTCGATCGCCGCGCGGGCGAGTGGCACATGGCCTGGAGCGTCGTCCTCCGCGTGGCGCCGCCGCTCTACATGGCCCCCTACGTCGGCCTGACGGAGCGCGCCTGCGAGCTCGCCCGGGACGCCGCGAAGACCAAGGCCGGCGACCCGCACGCAGCGTCGCTCGTCGGCGCCATGGAGAACGAGCTGGCCGCCGCGCGCCTCGCCTGGGACGCCATGGTCGCCTCCGTCCGGAACTTCGACTTCGCGCCGGAGCTTCCCGCCGCCGAGCGCCGACTCGTCCACAAGACGCTCGCCGTGCGGGCCTGCCGCGCCGCCGTCGACGCGGCGATGGTCGCGGCCGGGGGCCGAGCCTTTTTCCGCGCGCTTCCCCTCGAGGCCTGCTTCCGCGACGTGCAGGGCGCGCACTTCCACCCGCTCCCGGAGCACCGGCAGGTGGTCTTCAGCGGCCGCCTCGCGCTGGGCCTCGACCCGATCACGGGCGCGGCGCGCTGAGACGGAAAGGGTGCGCCGGCCCGACGGAGCATCTGCCGGGCCGGCGCGGGGGACTTCAAAGCGTCAAAGCGGCGTGACCGTGACGCTCAGAATCGAGCTGGCCTCCGGCTGACCGGTGACCATGCGGACGTTCGTGTCCGCGTCGGCGGCGCCCGTGTCCGGGCCCGCCTGGAACTGCACCTGGTCGAGACCGAAGCCGACGGGCTGGTCCACCTCGGTGCCGAGGTCGTAGGTGACGAGCTGGCCGCCGACCTCGCCGCTCACCGGCGTGGCACCCTCGAAGAGCTCGATGCCGGCGGAGGGGAAGGTGAAGAGCCAGTCGTTCGAGGGAACGAACATGGTCACGACGTGCAGGCGCTGGCCCGGAAGGCCCTCGACCTCGAACTCGTAGGCGTTGCCCGGCGTGAGCGGGCCCGGCGCCGACGCGCCGGCGGGCGTGTTGAAGATGCCCGCGCCGGGAAGCGCGTCACCGACGGCGGCGGCGAGGGGACCGGGGTCGCCGTCCTCGGCGATCTCCTCGAGGCCCTGGCCGCGATCGGGCTGGCCCACCGTGAGCAGGTCCCTGCCCTCCTCGGTGACGGCCCAGATGCCCGGCGAGGCGACGAGCGTGATGCCCGTGACGGCGTCGAGAGCCGCGGCGAGGTCGCCCGGGGTGCCGTCTTCCGCGATGTCCTCGAGGCCCTCGCCCCGGTCCGGCTCACCCACGGTGAAGAGCGGGTCCGAGCCCCCGTGCACGGCGTAGACGCCCGGCGAGAGCGGCACGGCCTGCATGTCCACGGAGGTGACGAGCGTCGTCGGCGTGGAGACGTTCTCGATGCGCGCGGTGAACTCCCAGTAGCCGCCCTGGTCCTCGGCGCCGAGCGTGACCTGGAGCACCTCGGCCACCGCCGGGAGCCCGGCGTCCTCGACGAGGCGCACCGTGTCGTCGGGGTCGACGTCGCCCGTGCCCATGCTGCGCTGCACCTGGTCGGCGCCGGTGCCCGGCTCCTGGTCCACCTCGCTGCCGGCGTCCCAGAGCTCGACCTGATCCGTGACGTCGCCGGTCACGGGGTTCCCCTCGGCGTCGAAGAGCGCGATGCCCTCACCGTCGGGCGCATAGAAGAAGTCGTTCGAGGGCACGAACATCGTGGCGAAGCTGAAGCGCTGCCCCGGGCCCGCGAGGAAGGTCATCTCGTAGGCGCCGCCGGGGCCGATGGGCCCCGCCTCGTCGGCGCCCGCGGGAATGGCGAAGGCACCGGACTGCGCGAGCGCGAAGGCCGGTCCCTGGTTCTCGACGCGCACGCGGAAGCGCGTCGCCGAGTCTGCGTCGTCGCCGCAGGCGGCAAGCAAGACGGTCGTGGATGCGAGGAAGCCGGCGAACCCGGCCCCTCGAAGAGTCGAAAGGGTCATGTGCGCCCTTACGAAGGCGCCAGGGGCGCCGTTTCGTTCGGCTCGTCGCGATTATTCGCAGCCATCGTTGCGCTGCGTCAGACGTCCCGCTTCCTCGAAGGGCGCGTTGCCAAGGGACGCTCGTTCCACCCGTTCGAACGTCAGTTCGGCTCGTCGTCGCTCGGGATCGCCACGTCCGACGCGCCGCCGGCGGGATCGGTGACCAGGCCGACCTTCGTCACGCCGGCGTTCTGCACGGCCGCGAAGACCGAGAGCACGATCCCGTAGGGCACGCTCTCGTCCGCGCGCACGTAGAGTTCGTCGTCCTCTTGTAGCCGAACGTTCGTCCGGAGCCTCTCGTCGAGGCGCTCTCGCGGGATCTCGTCCTCGCCGAGGAAGATGCGGCGCTCCGCGTCGATGCTGAGCACGAGCTTCGCCTCGTCCTGCTCCATGCGCGGCGCCCGAGTGCGCGGGAGCTGCACCTCCACACCGGTCGAGAGGAGCGGCGCCGCCACCATGAAGATGATCAGCAGGACGAGCATCACGTCGACGAGGGGCGTGACGTTGATCTCCGCGAGCGGGGCCCGCCCGCCACGTCGTCCGCCTCCCCCGCCGCTCATGCCCATGGCTCAGCCCCGGAGGAAGTGGCGGCGCACCACGTTGAGGAGGTCGCCGGTGAACGCCTCGAGGTCCGCCTCGAGCACCTGTACGCGGCGGACGAGGTAGTTGTAGAAGGCGACCGCGGGGATGGCCGCGACCAGGCCGATGGCCGTCGCGACGAGGGCCTCGGCGATGCCCGGCGCCACGACGTCGAGGCCCGCGCTCTTGTTCGCGGCGATGCCGATGAAGCTGTCCATAATGCCCCAGACCGTGCCGAAGAGACCGATGAAGGGCGCCGTCGAGCCGGTGGTGGCGAGCACCGGAAGCCACGCCTCGAGCCCCGTGAGCTCCGAGACGCTCGCGCGGCGAAGGGCCCGCTCGACGTTGCCGAGGTCGCCGACGCCGCTTGCCGGCGGGGCGCCCATCACCCGCGCGAGCTCGACGTAGCCGCTCCGGAAGAGCGCCGCGGCGGGGGCGCCCTCGTGCCGGCCGAGATCCGCGTAGAGGGCCTCGAGGCGCTCGGTCGTCCAGCCGGGGCCCTCGCTCTCGGACCAGAAGGCGTCGAGGAAGCGTGCGTTCTTGGCCTTCGCGCGTGAGATGCGGACGAGCTTCGCGCCGAAGACGAAGAGGCTGGCCGTCCCCATGAGGAGGAGGATCAGCATCACGGCCTTCACGACCGGGCCGGCGTCGAGGATCAGCCGGCCGATGCTGAGGGCCTCGGGCGAGACCTCCGCCGGTGCCGGGACGGAACCCTGCAAGCGGACGAGGGTGGCGAGGATCACGTCGTTCATGCGCCGCTCCCGGCGCGGCGCGAGGCCGCCGGACCCGGGCGTTGAAGCACGGGCCTCGGACCGCGGTCAAGGTACGGCGTCGCCGCGGCGGCGTGCCTGCGGACGAGATCCACAACCTGCTTAGAGCAGATCCTCGTCCGTGAGCGGGTCGAGCTCGAAGGGGCCGTCGAGGGGAAAGGGCCAGACGGCCTGGCGAGCGTCCGTGAGGGCCTGCTCGAGCTGCGCCCGCCGGCGCGCGAGCGCGGCGGAGGCGCGACGACGGATCGTTCGCGGGCCGGGGTCGAGGACGAAGCGGGGCGCTTCGGTGCTGAGTGTCACGCGCATGGGTGAACCTCCCGAGAGCAACCTGGACCCGTAACGCGCCGCGTCAAGTGCCCCATGACGCACGGCGTCGGTGTGCCGACAGCCCGGTCGCGAAAGCGTCGTTCGACCGTCGCCGAGCAGAAATGAGCGGGAAAAGTGGGCTCTTCTTGCCTTGACGGCACGCGTCATAAGCATTACGCAGCGCGTCAAACGCATCGCGTCATGAAACGGCGCACCCCCGAAGGAGGGATCGCATGACCACGCTAGGACTACAGCTTCGTGAGAGCCGCGACCGGCTCACCACGCGCCGCACGGCGTTCGTCACCGAGGCCCGCGAGGCCGCCTCGGATTTCGGCCTCGTGACGCGCAACGCCTTCGCGTCGGCCTGGACCGAGACCAAGGAGGCCGGCCAGAGCCTGGCCACGCGCACGCGCGACGCCGGCCTCGAGCTCATCGGCGCGCTTCGCGAGGAGGCGACCTCGGTGAAGGGCGCGATCGGTAGCGCCGAGGCGCGTCCGGCGCTTCCCGAGGTCCCGGAGCCGAACGTGGGCGCCATCGTGAAGCGCGTCGACCAGCTCGCCATCGACCTCCAGAAGAAGGCCCTCGGCACGCTTCAGCTGCGCCTCGGCCAGCTCAGCGTGAAGGTCGACGGAGAGCTCGAGCGCCTCGACGCCGAGCCCGAGGTCGCCCCGGAGCCGAAGAAGAAGAAGGCCAAGGCCAAGAAGACCAAGAAGGCCAAGACCACGGTGCGCGAAGGCGCGCCCTGGGAGGGCTACGACGCGATGACCGCCAAGGACATCGCCGCCCGCCTCCTCGACGCGGACGGCGCGACGCGCTCGGCCGTCGCGAGCTACGAGAAGAAGGGCAAGAAGCGGAAGACGGTCCTCGAGGCCGCCATCGCCAAGGCCAGCTGAGAGCGCGCCCTCAGGGGCGCGCCAACCAATAGGTGAGGGTCGCCAGCCCCGCGAAGGCCAGGGCGGCGACCAGCACACGTACGGGCGCGGGCCAGCGGGACACCTGCCGCTCGACGGCCAGGCGGAACGCCTCGATGCGTCCAACGTCGGCGCGGCCCGCTTCCATGGTCGCGTAGGAAGGCGTGCGCGGCGGCGGCGGCACCGTCGGCGTCGGCTCGGGCCCCGGCGGGACGGGGGCCTGGGCCACCGCACGCACGGTCTCGTCCGAGGACGAGCGCGCGCGCGGAAAGCGGTCGGACTCGGACACCTTCAGCGCGGCTTGTCCGAGTGGTCGCGTCCGTCGAAGCGAAGGGACGTCGGCCGCTTGCCCACGATCGTGTGGACCTCCACCGGGCGCTTCCAGATACGGTGCACCGCCGCGAGGACCTCCCGCACCCAATCGAGGCGGAGGTCGATGCCCTGGTGGTCGTGCTCGAGCAGAAGCTCGCCGCGGTTGCCGTGGTTCGCGTCGAGCACGCGGATGATCGGGTTGCCCGCGTTGGTCAGCTGGAAGAGGAGCTTCTGCTTCACTTCCTGGAACTGGCGCGTCTCGATCTCCCAGCGGTCGTTTCGCGGGTTGTACCCGAAGGCGTACATCTTGTTGTCACGCACGAAGTCCGGCGTGAGGAACTCGTCGATGAAGGTCACGTCCGTGTAGAGCTTCCGGACCTGGAAGATCTTCTCGCGGCCGAGGCCCGTGCGCCGGTCCCAGGCGCGGCGACTGTCGTAGTCGTCGCAGTCCTCCCACTCCTTGCCGAACTTGCCCTTGTTCCAGCGATCTTCGACGTAGCGCATGAGCTCGACGCCCAGCTTGTAGGGGTTGAGGCGCCCGCCACTGACCTGCATCACGCCGGCGTTGCGGTCGGCATAATCGAGAATCTCCGACCCGTCCGCGACGCGCTCGGTCATGAGCTTCGAGTGCCAGTAGCTCGCCCAGCCCTCGTTCATGATCTTCGTCTGCATCTGGGGCAGGAAGTAATAGGCCTCGCGTCGTACGACGCTCAGCACATCGCGTTCCCAGGCGTCCAGGGGCGCGTTCTCCACCAGGAAACCGAGCACGTCACGCACCGGTGCGTCGGGGAAGCGCTTCGCCTGCTCCTGCTCTTCCGCGAGCTGCTGCTTCTGCGCCTGAACGAATTCCTCCGGGTTGATGAAGGACTCCATGTAGTCCCGCTCGACGCGGAGCAGGCTCGGCTCCTCCGGCGTCTCGTCCTCGTCCGCGAGGGACGCGAGGGGACCGATGGGCTCCTTCACCGGCGCGAAGGGCTGCTGCGGGTCGATGAGGTTCTCGAGGCTCAGGCAGTGGTCGATGAGCTCCTCGACCCGCTCGATGCCGACGCGCCGGGACCAGCGGCGCACGACGGCGCCGTGGTTCGCCATGGTGTCGACCCACTTGCGCACGGACCCCCCGTCCTTCGGGTCGCGCCCCTGGTCCGTGACGCTGAAGGCGAAGTTGTTCTTGAAGAAGTCGACGTGCCCGAGCACGTGGCACATCACGAGCTTCTGATCGACCATCGAGTTCCCCTCGAGGAGGTACGCGATGGACGGATTGTTGTTGATGACCATCTCGTAGATCTTCGAGAGGCCGTACTCGTGACTCTTCGAGAGCTGCTCATACTCCATCCCGAAACGCCAGTGCGGGTAGCGCGTCGGGAAGCCGCCGTACGCGGCGATCTCGTTCATCTGATCGTAGCTCAGAACCTCGAAGACCGTCGGGAAGTAGTCGAGACCGAACTGCTTGGCGAACTCCTCGATGCGCGCCTGCTCGTCGCGGAGGTAGGCCGGAAGCTGCGTCTTGAGCGCGAACATACCCATCGCTACTTGCCCTTCCCGAGGAAGTCCCGGATGGAACCGATGATGGCGTCTCGGTCGCGAATCTCGCTCGTGATGAGCGACTCCTCGCCACCGAAGTGCTCGCGGAGGTCCTTGATGAACTGCCCCGAACCGTAGGGGCTCTCGACCTGCCCGTAGCAGAACATGTTGGACGCTGGGATGATCTTCTCCTTGAGCAGCTCGACGCAGAGCAGCGTGTCGTCGACGCTCCAGTTGTCGCCGTCCGAGAAGTGGAAGGGATAGATGTTCCACTCACTCGCCGGGTACTCGTCCTCGATCATCTGCGAGCAGATCTTGTAAGCGGAGCTGATCATCGTTCCGCCGCTCTCGCGCGTCCGGAAGAAGGTATCGCGGTCCACCTCGCGCGCGACCGCGTCGTGGATGATGAAGCGCGTCTCGATGCCCTCGTATTGCCGGCGAAGCCAGGCGTCGATCCAGAAGGACTCGATGCGGACGATCTCCTTCTGCTCGTCGCCCATCGAGCCGGAGACGTCCATCATGTAGATGATGACCGCGTTGGCGACGGGCTCCTGGTCGGTGCGCCAGGAACGGAAGCGGAGGTCGTCGCGCGTGGGCACGATGACCGGGCGCCGCCCGTCGTAGCTCCCGAGCGCGATCTGCCGCTTCAGCGCGGTCTTGTAGGTGCGCTTGAAGTGCCGGAGCGAGTTCGGCCCGACGTTCCGGATCCCGACGTAGCGGTCCTTCTTGTCGACGATGGTCGCTTTACCCCGCGTGTCGATGTTCGGGAGCTCGAGCTCCTCTCCGAGGATGTCGGCGAGCTCGTCCAGGGTGACGTCGACCTCGAGGACGTGGTCGCCCTCGCCCTCGCCGGCCTTCTTGCCCTCGCCTTCGCCTTCCTGGCCCGGCTGGCTCAGGGGATCGCCGGGGTCGCCCTCGCCCTGGCCCACGCCCCCCATCTCCTTGTCCTGAAAGCGGAAGCGGGGAATGTCGATTTGCGGGATGGGGATGGAGACGACCTCCTTCCCCTGCTTGCCCATGAGCTCGCCCTGGGAGACGTAGCGGCGGAGGTTCTGTCGGATCTTGCCGCGGACGATCGCGCGGAAGCGCGAGTGGTCCTGGTCGATCTTCAGGGACACCGAGGGAGCCTAGCAGTCCCCCGGTGACCGCCGCATCAGGCCTCGGCGGTGGGCAGCGTGAAGCGGAAGGCGGCGCCCTCGCCGGGGCGGCCGAGGGCCTCGATGGTGCCGCCGTGCATCTCGACGATGCGCTTGCAGAGGGCGAGCCCCATGCCCATGCCCTCGCGCTGCGGATCGAGCTGGCGGAAGAGCCCGAACATGCGCGTCGCGAGGCGTTGCTCGAAGCCCTGACCGTTGTCGCGGACCATGTACCAGGTCCGCCCGTCGGCGTGCTGGCTCTCGATCTCGACGCGCAGCGGCACGTCCGGGCGGCGGAACTTCAGCGCGTTCTGCAGGAGGTTCTGGAGCACGCGCTCGACCTGGGAGCGGCGCCCGCGCGCCTTCGGTAGCGGGCCGACGACGACCTCGGCGCCGGCCTCGGTCACGTCGGCCTCCACGGCCTGGAGCACCTCGCGCATCAGCGCGTCCATGTCGATGGCCTCGACGGTCTCGTCGTGGCGGACGGCCCGCGCGAAGCGGAAGAGCTCCCCGACGAGGCGGCGCATGCGCTCGGCGCCGCCCATCATGCGTTCGAGGTAAGCCTCCGCGTCCTCGCTGAGCTGGTCGCCGAGCTCCTCCCGGAGCAGCTCGCCGAGACCGACGACGGTGCGGAGGGGCGCCTGGAGATCGTGCGCCGCCGCCGAGGCGAACTGCTCGAGCTCCTGGTTGCTCCGGCGAAGCTCGGCCTCGCGGTCCGTGATGTCCATGAAGACGCCGAAGATCGCGATGACCTCGCCCGAGCGCGGGTCGACCTGGGGCCGGCCGATGGCGTGCACGAGGCGCTCGGCGCCGTCCGCCCGGATGAGCCGGCAGGTGAACTCGAAGGGCTGGCATTTGGCGATGGCGTCACCCACGCAGCCGTTCACTCGGTCGCGATCGTCCGGATGGTAGAAGCCGATGGCCGCCTCGAGGTCCGGCTGTTCGTCGCGGAGCGGGTCGAGGCCGTGGATGCGGAAGGTCTGGGGGGACCAGCGCGGGCCGCCGCCCGTCAGGTCGACGAGCCAGTGGCCGACCTGGGCCAGCTCCTCGCCGAGGGAGAGCTGCTCGATCTGGCGCTGGCGCGCGAGCTCGACGTCCGCCGCCCCGGTCATGTCGCGCACGTTGCAGTGGAAGCGGCCGTCGTCGTCGCGCACCGCGTTCCAGGCCAGGAGCCGCCAGCCGCCGTCCTTCGTGCGGTATCGGTTGCGGAAGTGGAGCGTGGTCGTCTTGCCCGCGAGGAGGTCGCCGTACTCGGCGAGCGTGCCCTCGACGTCGTCGGGGTGGACGAGCTCGATGAACGGCCGCGAGCGGAGCTCCTCGTCGGTCCAGCCCAGCACGCGCGTCCAGGAGGGGCTCACCCAGGCGAAGTGCCCATCGGCCGTCGCGATGCAGAGCATGTCGATGCTCATCTCGACGAAGCGGCGGAGATCGACGTCGCGCTCGGACGCGGGAGGCATCACGGAGAGAGGGTGGAGCACGTTCGGAAGAACGGCAGCCTGGCACCCGCTTGAACGTCCCTCACCGTTCCGCCCCCCCGGGCCGCGCGTCGGCCGGTGCCGCCTCCGCCGGGAAGAACGCATCGAGCCCGAGCGCGGTCGGCGGAACGACGTCGATGGCGGCGAGGAAGAAGAGCAGCGCCGCGACGGCGAGGCCCACCAGCGCCAGCGTGAACGCTCCGCCGATGGCCCGTCCCATGGCGCCCGGCGCCTGCGGGGGCGCGTAGGCCTCGGGGGGCGGAGGCGGGGCGCTCGGGGGGCGCTCCGGCGGCGGGGCGAAGGAGGCGAAGCGCGCCCCCGCGTCCGGCAGGGCCTCGAGGTCCCCGGTGCTCAGCTCGAGCTCGGAGAACGATGCCTCCGGCGCCCCCCGAGTGTGCTCGGCCACGAAGGAGGCCGAGGCATGCAGCGGCGCCGCGTGGTGGTGGTGGTGGT
>JBCDGX010000157.1:0-10119 GCA_038750805.1 Myxococcota bacterium | reverse complement strand
CTGTGGGGCACGAGATCGCTCGAGCTGCGCTCCCGCAGGAGCGGTCGCCCCGAGCGTGAGCGCGAAGAGCGTGAGCGCGAGCGCGGTGGGGCGCGAGAAGCGTCGCATGGTCCTCCCGGAACCGATGAATTCGGCTGACCGACCCCGATCCTGAAGGACCCAAACGCCGGCGCGGGGAACTATCGCAGCGCGCGACCACGACCATCAACGCGAAAGCCCCTGAAGACGGCAAATTCCGCGTTTGCGGGAATTTACGCGGCCGTCACCCGAAACGGACGTCGGGTGCCCGTGAGGAGCGGGCCTGACACGCGGATCAGTTGTTGATCTCGAACTCGCAGAGGAACGGTGTTCGCGTGCTGGCGGGGCGCCCGCGGGCGTCCCGGATCCGCCCGAAGCTCGGGGCGTTCATCAGCATCCGTCGGCAGGCCGCGCCGAAGCCGGAGCCGGCGGGGCTCTCGCGGCGCACGCGGGCCGAGCGGACCTTCCCGTCCGGGCCCAGGGTGATCAGCATGCGCGCCTCGCCCTCGATGCCCTGCGAGCGGGCTTCACGCGGGTAGTAGCGCTCGAGGAGCTGGCTCAGGTTCGCAGGCGCTTGCGGCCGGGTGCTGAGGTCGCCGAGGCCCACGAAGGCCGGGCCTTCCGCCGTGCCGCCACCGCCGGTGCCGCCCTCGACGCCGTCCGGCTGCCCGGGCGGAGGGGCCGTCGCGGCGCGGCCCATGGGGCCTTCCCGGTCCTGGCCGTTGCCCTGGTAGACCGCGAAGCCGCCGCTGTTGCCCGTGAGCGTGACGCCGGAGAAGTCGACCGGCTCGGGGGGCGGGGGCGGCTCCTCGGGCTGAGGCGGGGGAGGCGGCGCGGCGGCCACCTCCTCCGGCGGCCGGCGCGGCCGCTCGGGCTCGGGCTCCGGCTCGGGCTCGGCCACCTCGGGCTCCGGCTCCGGTTCGGGCTCCGGCTCCGGCTCGGGCGCGGGCTCTTCCTCGAGCTCGAAGGCGAGGGTCGGCTCGCGCTCGAGCTCGGACGCCGGGCGCAGCCATCCGAGCCGGTCCGCCATCCCCAGGGCGCTCGGGAGCCCCACGAGGTGGAGGAAGAGCGAGATCACGATGGCCCCGACGAGAACACGCTGCGCGAGGCTCTCCCGACGGCTGGTCATCTCATTCCTCCGTCGCCAGGTCGCCCGGGCGCACGTTGATGGCGAACTTCGTCACCTCCTCCTGCCGGAGGAGATCGATGATGCGGACGACGTTCCGGTGCGGGACGACGCCATCGGCGGCGATGACCGCGCGGACCTCGTTGTTCTTCGGGTCGAGGGCCTGGAGCGCCTGCCGGAGCGCGTCCTCGGTGACCTCGTCGCGGTCGAGGTAGAGCTTCATGTCGCCGTCGATCGAAATGGTGACCGTCGTCGGCTCCTGCGGCGTGGGCTCTCCCGTGGCCGCCGAAGGCAGGTCCATGGCGATGGACTGCGAGACGATGGCGGTGGCCGTCATCATCAGAACGACGAGGAGCACGAGCATCACGTCGACGAGGGGCGTGACGTTGATGTCGCTGATGACCCCGCCGTCGTCGTCGTCGAAGCCGCCTGCGCCGCCGGCCATCAGTCGTTCTCCCCGCCCGCCGCGGCCCGGTAGGCGCCGACGTCGCTGCGCTGGAGGTGGCCGATGAGGTCGCGCCCCATGGCCTCGGCCCACACGAGGCGGCCCTTGATGATGCGGTTGAAGGTGTTGAAGGAGGCGACCGCCGGGAGGGCGACGAGGAGGCCGATGGCCGTCGCGATGAGCGCCTCACCGACCTCGGAGTAGAGGGCGTTCGAGATCTGCCCGCCGCTCTCCCGGAGCGCCTGGAAGGCGCGCACGATGCCGATGACCGTGCCGAGCAGCCCGACGAAGGGCGCGTTGTTGCCGACGGTGCCGAGGAACGCGAGGTTCCGCTCCATGCGCGACTTGGCGATGACCTTCTCGGCGGCGAGGCGCTCTTCGACGGTCTTCACGCCGTTGCCGGCGTCGTCCATGGCGGCGTGGACCACCTGGGCCTGAAGCGACTTGCTGCCCGCCAGGAGGCGCTTGGCGGCATCGAAATCGCCCTCGCCGAGGTGCTTCCGGAAGGCGTCGCGGAGCGCGGCCGAGGCCTCGCGGGACGCGATGAAGTAGACGATGCGCTCGATGATGATCGCCACCGCGACCACGGAAAGCGTGATGAGTAGGTACATCACCCAGCCGGCGCCGAGATTGGCGAAGGCGGAGAGCCGTTCCACGATATCCATGAAGGTCCTCGTCGTTATCCGTCTAGGGGCCGGCGCGTGTGTCTCGCGCTCGGCCCATGCGTCGTGAGTGGGCGGCGAGCGTCATCGCTCGCCATCGATTTTTCCCGGCGCGCGGCGGCGCTCGGCGGGGAGAGAAAGCGGTGGGGTAGCAAGGGGAGGGGGGATTTTCGAGCCGCGAGTCGGTGACGCCCCGCTTCGGGTCGCGGGTCCGCGCCTAGGGTTACGAGCCGCGCGGACTCGGGGTTTCCGCGCGGGGCCTCTACACCTGGGGAGGGGCCGGCATTGCAGGCGCCGGCTTGGCCTCGCGGGCCGGCGGGTCGCCGAAGAGCTCCCGGAGGAGCACCGTCGCGTAGCTCCCGGGCGGGAGCGTGAAGCGGAGCTGCCAGCCCTCGGCCACGTCGTCCCGGGCGAGACCCTCGGGGCGAACGCGCACGGGACGCCGCGTGCCTTGGCCGAGCTTCCCCATGCGCGCGTAGGCCTCGGGGCCGAAGCCCCACTGGCCCTCGAGACGCTCTTCCGCGGCGCCTGCGTCCGCTTCGGCGCGGGGCATTTTGGCGCCGAAGAGCGGCCCCGTGGGGCTCGTCTCCCAGGCGTCGGCGCGTGCCTGCTCGGCGTCCTCGGTCCCCGGCGCGACCACGAAGAGGCCGCCGCTTGCCTCGACGCGGCACACCTCCCCGGAGCGGAGCGCGCCGAGCTCGCCGGCGCGCACCCGGGCGGCCAGCGCCGCGTTGAAGGCCCCGCTCTGGTGGGCGCTCACGAACATGCGCCGGCGAAAGCGGTCCTTCGGCGCCCGCCCCCCGAGGGCGAGCCAGGCGTGGGCCTGGGCGAGGTTGTCGCGGCCGAAGCGCTGCTCGCCGAAGTAGTTCGGGAGCCCCTCGGTGCCGAGGCGCGCGAGGAGCGCATCGGCTTCGGACGCCCGGGCCGGGTCGACGTCCCGGACGACGAGGGTGAAGCGGTTGCCGCGGAGGTGCCCGGTCCGGAGCTTCTTCGGGTGGCGCTCCGCGCCGAGGACGCGGAGCCAGGCCGGCCCCTCCGCGAGGCCCGCCTCGCGCACGCGGTCGGCCACGTCGGCGGGATCCACGCCGGGCACGCTGAGCCATTGCGTCGTGACGGCGCGCCGGTCCGTTTGGCCGGCGGCGCCGATCTCCCGCGGCGGCACGCCTAGGGCGCGCGCGAGGCGACGGATGGCCTCCTGCGTCGTGAGGTCGCGCTTCTCCACGTGGAGGAAGCAGTGCTCCCCTTCGCCGGCCGGCGCGTAGGCGGGGATCTCGTCGACGCGGAAATCCTCGGGCTCGGCCTTCACCGCGCCGGGGCAGGGCGCCTCGTCCCCGGCGAGACGCGGGGGGCGGCGCGCGGCGTCATGTCGACTCTCCAGCTCGTCCATCGCCGTCATCCGGGTTGCGTCCGCGTCGATTCCGCGATGCATGGGCGTCACGCTAGCCCGCATTTCGACGTGGACCGGGTGATGAAACGCGGGGTACGTTGATCCCCGAGGTGGGGCAGAAGCGCAAGGTGACTCGAGCGGAGCGGGTCCGTCGGGAAGCGCAGCGGCTCCTCGAGGCCGGGGTCGCCGGCCAGGCCTTTCCCGGGGCGACGGCCTGCGTGGCCTGGCGTGACGCCGACGGTGAAGGCCTCGTCGAAGCGGCCGCCGGGAGCCTCGGCAAGGGCCTCGGGCAGACGCTGGCGCGCACGCCCTACGACCTCGCGTCCCTCACGAAGCCGGTGGTGGCGACGGCGGCGCTCCGCCTCGCGGACGCGGGCCAGCTCGACCTCGAGCTCGTCGCCGAGGGCGTGCTCACGGACGTGCGCGGCGGCGTGGCCGGCGGCGCGACGCTGGCGGCGCTCCTCACGCACACCAGCGGGCTGGCATCCTGGGGCGGGCTCTTCCTCGACGTGCCCCACGAGGTCGGCTCCCCGGCCGCGCGCCGCTGGCTCCTGAACGAGGCCGCACGCCGCCCCGAGGACAAGGCCGGAGGCCACGAGATCTACAGCGATCTCGGATACATGCTCGGTGGCGAGGTCGTCGCGCGCGTCGCCGGCGCGCCGCTCGATCGGGTGGTCACGCGCTGGGTCCTCGAGCCCCTCGGCATCGAGGACGACGTGTACTTCGCGGGCGCGCTTCCCAGCGACCGGCGGGCGGCCCTCGCGCGGACGGCGGCGCCGACGGAGCGCTGCGAGTGGCGCGGGCGCATCGTGCGCGGCGAGGTGCACGACGAGAACTGCGCGGCCCTCGGCGGCGTGTCCGGGCACGCCGGGCTCTTCGGGAACGCGCGCGGCATGGCGCTCTTCGGCCGGGGCCTCGTCGACGTGCTCGCCGAGCGCTCGACCTTCCTGAAGCGCTCGACGCTCGAGGCGGCCATCGCCGCGACCCCCGAGGGCGCCTACGGCCTCGGCTTCATGCGCAAGCCGCCGAGCGAGGGCAGTCCCGGCGGGGCGGCCGGGCGGAGGCTCGGGCCGCGGACCTTCGGGCACCTCGGCTTCACGGGCACGTCCTTCTGGTGCGATCCGGACCGGGATCTCTCCATCGCGCTCCTCACCAATCGCATTCATCCGAGCCGGGCGAACGAGAAGATCAAGGGCTTCCGGCCGGCCTTCCACGACGGCATCGCCGCGGCCTTCGGCTAGCTACGCGGAGTCGGCCTGCGCGCGGAGCGCCTCGCGGAGGCGCCCGGCGAGGCGCCCGTGGGTCTCGAAGGCGGTCTCGTTCGCGATGGCGCGGGCGACGGCGCGCGGATCGCCGACGACGACCGCGAGGCGCTTGGCGCGCGTGAGCGCCGTGTAGACGAGGGCCCGGTGGAGGAGCACGTGGTGCGAGCCGTGCACCGCGAGCACGACCACGTCGAACTCGCTCCCCTGGACCTTGTGCACCGTGCTCGCGTAGGCGAGGGCGAGGGCATCGAGGTCCCCCTCGCCGTACTTCACCTCGCGGCCGTCGAAGCGCACGTAGGCGATGCCGCCCTCCTGGCGTGCGACCTCGCCGAGGTCGCCGTTGAACACGTCGCGCTCGTAGTCGTTCCGGAGCTGCATCACCTTGTCGCCGGGGCCGATGCGCCCGACGCGCTCGGCCGGGAGCGCCGCGTTCGTCGCCTGCTGGAGGAGCCGGTTCAGCCGGTCCGTGCCGGCCGGTCCGCGGCGCATGGGGGAGAGCACCATCACGTCGCGCGCCCCCACCCCGTACGCCTTCGCGACGCGCTTGAGCACCTCGAGGAGCTGGCGCTGGAGCGTCTCCGGGTCGCGGGCCCGCACGTAGAAGAGGTCGCCGGAGCCGCGCGTATGGGCGGGCGTCGCCTCCGGGAGCTCGCCGCGGAGGATCGCGTGGGCGCCGCGCACGATGGCGCTCTCTTCGGCCTGCCGGAAGACCCTGTCGAGGCGCACGATGCGCCCCGCGCCGCTCGCGATGAGATCGCGGAGCACGGCGCCGGGCCCCACCGGAGGGAGCTGGTCCACGTCGCCGACGAGCACGAGCCGCGAGGAAGGCGCGATGGCCCGGAGCAGGCGCTCGCCGAGGCGCACGTCGAGCATGGAGGCCTCGTCGACGAGCACCATCTCGACGTCCAGGGGCCGCTCCTCGTCCCGCTGGAAGGTCGCCCCGACGGGGCTCCACTCGAGGAGCCGGTGGATGGTCTTCGCCTCGTGTCCCGTGGCCTCGAAGAGGCGTTTGGCCGCGCGCCCGGTCGGGGCCGCGAGCGCGATGCGGCGCCCGAGAAGCTGCTGCGCCTGCACGATGGCGCGCACGGTGGTCGTCTTTCCCGTGCCGGGCCCGCCCGTGAGCACCATGAGGCCGGCGCCGAGGGAGGCCTCGACGGCCTCGCGCTGGCGCTCGCTCAGGTCCCGTCCCTCGACGGCCTGGCGGAGCGCGGCGTCGGCGCGCTCGGGCACCCTCCGGGGACGCGCGAGCCGGGCGAGGCGCTCGGCGACCACACGCTCGGCCCGGTGCAGGGGCGGCAGGTAGGCGTCCCCTTCGTCGCGAATCACGAGCCCGCGCCCCTCGAGCGTGTCCAGGGAGGCCTCGAGCACGTCCGCGGGGACGTCGAGCTCCCGCGCCTTCGCCGTGAGCTCCTCCGGCGGGAGGAACACGTGCCCGTCGTCCGAGGCCCGAGCCAGGAGATGAAGCGCCGCGGCTGCGGCCCGGCGCGGATCCGCGGGCCCGATCCCCACCGCGCGCCCGATGCCGTCCGCCGTGCGAAAGCCGATGCCGCGCACCTGCTCGGCGACGAGGTAGGGGTCCTCGCGGAGCACGCGCGCCGCGGACTCGCCGTATTGGTCGTGGATGCGCCGCGCCGTCGCCGGCCCGAGCCCCAGCGCGTGGAGAAAGGCGAGGGCCTCGGCTTCCTGGAGCCGGCTCCGCACGGCGTCGGCGATGGACGCCGCGCGGCGCGGGCCGATCCCGTCGACGTCGCGTAGGCGCGCACTCTCCTTCGCGATCACCTCGAGCGTGCGGTCGCCGAAATGGCTCACGAGGCGCTCGGCCAGGCCCTTGCCGACGCCCTCGACGAGCCCGGAGCCGAGGAAGCGCCGGATGCCGTCGGCGGTGGCGGGCACCACGGGCGCGAAGCTCTCGGCGCGGAACTGCCGGCCGTGCACGGCGTGCTCGGTCCAGCGGCCGTGGAGCCGCAGCGTCTCGCCGAGGGCAGGGGTCCCGAGCTCACCGACGGCCGTGAAGGCGCCCTCGTCCTTCGCTGCCCCCTCGCGGCGCATCCGGAGCACGGCGAAGGCCCCGTCCGCGGCGGCATAGGCCACGTCCTCGACGACGCCGGTGACCGTGTCCGTGCGGCGCTGCGCGTGGGGGAGGGCGGCCTGACGGGGCGGCTGGCTCACGGGTCCTCAGGGCGCTCCCGGCGTGCAGGGGCCGATGGACCAGCGTCCGGTGCGGGTCGCGGTGGGCTCCGCGTTGCGAAGGCAGAGGCCCGGCCCCGTGGCCCGCGCGGGCGCCGCCCCGAGCCGGCGTCCTTCGGCGTCCCGCAGGTAGATCGGCTCGCCGGCGTTGGTCAGGCCGCCGCTCGCGAGCGAGGTGCCCAGGCGAAGGAGCGGGACGCCCGCGGGCACCGGCTCCGGGCTCTCCGCCGGGTCGAAGGCGTCGGCGACCAGCAGCGCGCGGCCGCCGGGCGCGAGCGTCCGCGCCGGGAGCGCGTCCCCCGGCGCGTCGGCGCGGTCCGCGAGGGTGAAGGCGTCGAGCGCGACGGGCACGGTCCCGTAGTTTAGCAGCTCGACCCACTCCTGCTTCGGCTCCCGGCCGAGGGGGTCGCTGCAGATCTCCGTGAGCGCGACCGGTGCGAGGGGCGGCGTCGTGCGGAGCTCGAGCGCGCGCTGGAGCGTCGCTCCGCCGAGCCCGACGAGCTCGAGGGTGGCCGCGACCGAACGATCGTTTCCCAAGTCTTCGAGCACGAGGGTCGCTTCGCCCCGCGGGGCCGTGCTGCGGACCTCGGCGCCCTCGGTCCGGAGCGTGACCCGGGCTGGCGCCGTGGCCGCGAGCCGGAGCACCACGGCGTCGTCGTCGGCGAGCGCACAGAGCTCCGCGATCGACGTCTCCGCGGGCACGCAGGGGAGCGCGACCAGCGCGAGCGGGGCGGGATCGCCGACGCGGAAGCCGATGCGGAGCGGACCGAGCGGCGCCCCGGTGCGGTCTCGCGTCTCCGCCCCGACGACGAAGGCGTACGCCCCGGCCCCGAGCGGCCCCACCACGTCGAGGACCACGCACTCCCCCTTCGCCCAGCCCAGCGCTCCGCAGGGCACGCGCCAGGCGCTCGCGGCGACCGCACCCTCGGGCCCTTCGAGCCCCAGCCCCTCGAGCGTCGCGAGCGCGTCGTCGAAGTGAAAGGCCGCCTCGGCGAGCGTGGCGGGCACGCCGGCGGCGCCGGACGGCGGCCAGGTCGCGAGGAGCACGGCGCCCGCGTCGCTCTCGGCCACGCGGAGCGTCCCGACGGAGGCCGCGCCGAGCGGGGTCCCGGCGGCGTCCTCGGCCCAGGCGGGCACGGCCCAGCGGAGCGTGGCGCCGAGGGCCAGCGGCTCGTCCGGGCGAAGCAGCAGCGTGGCCCCCTCAGCCCCTGCGAGGGCGAGGACGGTGGCCAGCGTCGCAACGCGCGCCGGCGCGCGATCGAGATCCTCCCGGAGCTCCTCCTCCGAGAGCGTGTCGCGGAAGAGCCAGGCCTCGGTGCCCGCCGCCCAGGGACGCGTCGCCTCGATGCGGACGATGGGCCGTCGGGGCGTCGCGCCCGGAGGCCACGGGCGTCCGTTCGCGTCCTCGACGGAGACCCCCGAGAGGCCGAAGGGCGGGGCCGCGTCGGGCGACCCGAGCTCGACGCGCGAAAGATCGCGCGGCATGGGCGGAGCGTCCGGGGGACCGGAAGGGAGGCAGCCGGCGTTGAGCCCGGCGAGCACCACGAGGACGTGTCGCGACATGGCGCGCCCCTTCGTCCCCGGGGCGTGGCGCGTGCGTGCTGGCGCCGGCCTTCGGGGCTCTCCCCTCCATCCGGGGGTCAGGCGTCGCCGAAGGGCCGGAGCGCCTCGGCAAAGGCGGCCGCGGTCGGTGGGCGGTCGTCGGCGTCCTTCTCGAGCGCACCGAGAAGGACCGCTTCGAGCCCCGGGGGGAGCCCTTGGCGATGCGCGCGGAGCGGCGTCGGCGCCTCGAGGAGGACCGCCCGGGCGAGCGCGTCCTCGCTCCGCGCGACGAAGGGCCGCTCGCCGGCGAGCATCTCGGAGAGCAGCACGGCCGCGGCCCCGAGGTCCACGCGGTGGTCCCGCTGCGGGTCCCCGGCGATCTGCTCCGGCGCCGCGTAGCCGGGCGTGCCCATGCGCCGCCCGCTCGGCGTGATGTCCTCGTCGGTCGGGGCGTCGCCGAGGAACGCCGCGATGCCGAAGTCCACGACGCGGGCGCTCGTGCCGGCCTCGAGCAGGACGTTGTCGGGCTTCACGTCGCGGTGGACGACGCCGACCTCGTGCGCGCAGCGGAGACCGTCCAGGACTTCCCGCGTGAGGCGCACCGCCTCCTCGAGCGGGAGGGGACCCTCCGCGCTCATGCGCGCGGCGAGGCTCGGGCCGTCGATCCACGCCAGGACGAGGTAGAGGCCGAGCACCGGGTCTTCCCCGACGCCCTTGAGCTGCCCCACGTGGGGCCCGACGACGGCCCGGAGCGCACCCGCCTCCCGGAGAACCCGCGCGCGCAGCACGGGGTCCCGCGCGTACTGGGGGCGAAGCACCTTCACCGCGACGGGCACGCCGTCGGCGGTCCGCTGGGCGCGGTACACCACCCCCACGCCGCCTTCCCCCACGCGGGCGCCCAGCCGATACCCCTCGCGGCGCAGCGCCCCGGCGCGATCGCCGCCTCCGTCACGGTTCGGCAAAGCCTGGCCATCCTACCCGCGATCCCCGGCGCTGCGGACCCTCTCGCCGGGCCCGCCGTGGGCAGCCGGCCCCGTCTCGCCTACTCTCCAGGCGTGCCCGCGGACCCAAGACGGCACGAGACCGACGTCCTGAAGACGCCGGTGCTCGTGCTGAACAAGAGCTACCAGCCGGTGCGCATCACCACGGCGCGCCACGCTTTCCTCCTCCTCTTCGGAGGCCGCGCCCAGGCGCTGAGCCGAAGCTACGAGCCCTACGATTTCGACGATTGGGCCGAGCTCCCGACCGAAGGCCACGGCCCGAGCCTCCGGACCTCCTCGGGGCGCCTCCGGGTCCCGCGGCTGGTGCTCCTCGCGGACTACAACCGGGTCCCGCGCACGCCCTTGCGCCTCTCGCGGCGCAACGTCTTCCTCCGCGACGAACTGCGTGAGAAATACCTCGCCTTCTTCGAATCCAAAGGCTGTAGCCGGCAACCCAGCGACGTGCTGGTGCCGACCTGGGACCCATCGGTCCTCTTTACACCGGCG